>DATKSK010000007.1 GCA_035531755.1 Acidimicrobiales bacterium
TGCGCCACGGGGTCGACCGAGGTCATCCTGCACGGGAGGATCACGGGCAACACCCCGACCAGTCCCAGCACCGACGGGGGCGTGAAGGGCGGAGTCCACACCAAGCTGTGCTTCGACGCCGCCGGGAACCTGAGCCTGCTGCCTGGGCAGAGGTTCAAGCTCTGATCCACCACGGCTGAAGGTGGGCGCCCCATCGCCCGCCTTCGGTGTCAACGAGACGTGGCGAGGAGGTCCCCCGCAAGAGGACCTCGAGGGGCGGGGCTTCGGCCCCGCCCCTGCTCGCTCGGTCGAACGACTGCGTATGTCATGCACGGGGAAGGCGGGGGAACGACTGGGACCCCCGGCACGGTTGTCACCGTCCGGCTCTCAGCTCTGCCGTCTTCCCCGTGGGTGGCGTGATCACGCTCCACCAGGTCCGACTGCCCCTGGTCGGTTCCATATTCCGTCCTACGGAGTGGTGAGCGTGTCGGTGTCCCATGCCCACCGGATGGTTCGATCCTGCGTGGGCACCCGGGTCAACCCCCAGCTGCGCGCCTTCTCGCCCGCATCCCGGAGGGACCCGTCGAGACCGGTGACGGTCCCGTCGGCGTAGTACACGATGATCCGCATGAGTCCGGCCTCCTCGTCCCCCGGGAGGGAGGTGATGACACGCTCCACCAGGGGACCGAGGCCAGGTTGCGCGAACGCCTGGCGTCTGCCGCGCAGGGTCGACTGCATGCCTGCAGCACTCACGCGCGCACCCGCCGGCGATTCGCCACGCCCAGCAGCACGATGCCCGAGACGAGCAGGAGGCCGCCGACCAGCAGCGGCAGGCGAGGATCGAATCCAGTGACCGCAAGACCTGTCGGTGTGGGCGATCCCGACGCGCCCGGAACCGCCGTGCCGGAGCCGAGCCCGTTCCCGGTGGGTGTGGGGGCCGTCACGCCCGTGTTCGTGTGCGGCGTGGCGGTCACCGCCGCGCACGTCTGGGCCGTGATGGTGTTGTGGTCCAGCGTGACCGCGCCGTTGCGGGCCAGCAGCCGACCGTCGATGGTCGCCCCTGTCGTGGCGGTGATGGACGTCAGGGCGAGGACGCTCCCGACGATGTGCGAGCCGGTCCCGAGCGTCGCGGAGCTCCCGACCTTCCAGTAGACGTTGCACGCCGTGCCGCCGTTGAGCACGATCACGGAACTGCTCGACGCCGTGATGAGGGTCGACGACGCCTGGAAGATGAACACCGCAGCCGGGTCACCCAACGTGTTCAGCGTCAGGGTGCCGGTGAGCCCGAGGGTGGGACTGGTGTAGACGCCGGGGGTCAGGGTCCGACCGCCGAGCTCGGTGGCCACGGCCGTGGCGGGGCCGGCGCCGGCAGCAGTGTTGTAGCCGGTGGTGAGGTCCGTCTTGGCCTGCTGTGTCACCGCGTCGCCGACATGGTTGGTGCCGCCGAGTGTCACCGATCCGAACCCCGTCTCCGACGGGGTCGGGAACGTCCCGACGTCACCGGTGATCGTGGTCGGCCCCGTGTTCGTGATCCCCGCACCGGACAGGACGGCGAAGGACCCGGCGCTTCCCAGGCCGACCGGCGCTTGCGCGGCGTCGGCGGGGAGGCTGGGAAAGAGGACGGCCGTACCCACCACCACGACGGCCAATGACGCCAACGGAGCCAGGTGGTGATGCCCGCGCGGGCCGGAACGGATAGAGCGGTGTGGGCGATCGAGCCGCATGACGTACCTCATCACTGTCGGGAGAGGTCACGTCGAGCCAGGTGGCGGGTTTCCGATCCTCCGGAATCCTGTCCGAAACCAGGCGCCCCTCTCGGGGGGTCTGCCTGCTGATATCGGCACAACAGCGTGCCTTCTTGAGCAGGAGAGTGGAGCCTTGTCACGCGACAGGGGTGCCACGACCCCACCGACCGAAGCTTGCGGCTCCTTACGTCTTCGACCGGTTCCGGGCCGACAGCGCCCCTCTCACCGCTGCTCTGGTGGTCGACCGTCGACCCACAGCTGTTCCCGTGCATGGGAGGGCCGCCGCCTGTCACCGAGCCGAAGGGCACCGAAAGCTCCGGACAGGGGTGCATCTTTCCGTCCGATCAGTACCCACCTGAGCCGGCGCGGCGCATCCGCCAGGAGCAGCATGGCGAGGCCGAGCACGATGAGAACCCCGCCTGCAGCGACGATCCAACCGGTGGCCGCCCCGGGGCCGGTGAACGCCAAGACGCTCGACGAGGCCCGGACCACGGGCGACGCCGTCGACGACGGCCCCGCGGGGTCGCCCGTCGTCGAGGACGACGCCTTGGTGGCCGCCGCCGCGGTCGTGGTCGGGGACGTGCTCGTGGACGCCGTCGAAGTCGTGGCTCCGGGGCCGGCCGTGGTGGAGGTGCTCGCCGGGTCGGAGGTGGTGGTCGTGGCGCTCACCGGTGCTACGGGTTCGGTCGTGGTGGGCCCCGCCCCGGGCACCGGCGGCGTGGTGGTCGGCACCGGTGGCTGCGAGCCCGGGAACAGGATCGGGGCCGTGGCGCTGTCACCGGCCGCGTCGCCGTACCGGAGGCTGCAGGTCGCGCCGGCGGCCTGCTGGGCCGGCGTGGGCGGGCAGGGGTAGTTGGCGGCGTCCGCCGCCGGGTCCTGTCCGGCGCTGTCGGTGCCCGGGCATGAGGTGATGATGTCGGCCGACGAGCCGCACGGCGGCCCGACCGTGCCGGTGGCGACGGTGTAGGTGGTCGACAGGTCCCCGGTGGCGGAGGTGGTCACCAGGTTCAAGGTGGGCGCAGTGCACCCGACCGGCACGGCCGAATCGACCGGCGAGCCGAGCGACACCGTCGGCTGACCGGGGGTGTCGTTGCACTCCAGGACGTTGCCCGGGGAGCCGTCGGCGAATCCGCTGCCGGTCACCGAGACGCTCGTCCCGTCTTGCAGGTCGGTGAAGGGGCTCACGGTCAGCGTCGGCGCCCCCGTCACGCCCACGGTGGCGATCACCGGCGAGACGGGCGTGCCCACCGGGAACGTCGACACGATGCCCGTGGGCTCCGTGTTGTTGGGGTAGGCGGCGCACCGTAGCGTCAGGTTGCTCCCCGACACGACCAGGACCAGTTGGACGAACCCGTCCTGGGTGATGGTGATGGCACCTCCCGACGCCGTGAACGGACCGATGGTGGCAGCGGGTGACGGCAGTGTGAGGGGGACGCCGGTCGGGGGCACCGGCGACGGGATCGGGGCGTTCAGGTTCATCGTCCCGGTGGAGATCTGTGCCGGGGTGGCACCGCTGGCGTCGACGGTGGCCGTCGCCGTCCCGGTGATGGCGCTGTTGCCCAGCGCGGCTGCGGCCGAGGCGATGCTGGCCGGGATGGTGAGCGTGGTCTGGTAGCCAGTGAGGTTGAACTGGTCCCCGGGAGCCGGACCGGCCGGCGTGATCGTGCCCGTGGTGAGGACGTTGTTCAGGGCGATGTTACCGACCGGCGTGCCCGGGCAGTACAGCTCGTAGGATCCCGGCGGTCCGGGCGGCGGCGGCGGGGGAGGGATGGAGGTGGCGCTGCCCGTGGCGATGAGGGGATTCGTGTACCCGGTGTTCGGCTGGCGCAGGGACAGGCCCGTGGGCACGGTGTCGTTCACCAGCGTGGTGCAGAACAACCCGAAGCGATCGCCGAAGGCGGTCACGTCGAGGTTGGCGCCGGACGCCGACACGTCGATGGGACCACCGCCGGCGGTGAACGTCTCGGGTTGGGACCCCGGCGCCGGCGTGGCGGTGAACTGCACCCCCGAGGCCGGCACGGGCGACGGCAGGGTGACGTCGAACGACATGTCGTCGACGCCCGGGTAGGGGTACGGATACGGGCCCGGGTAGGGGTACGGGCCCGGGTACGGCCCGGGGTACACGACGGTCGTCGTGCTGGGTACGGGCCCGGGCGAGGTGGTCGCCGTCAGCGCCGGGGTCGGCGCCACCGAGATCCCGGGGCCGGGATAGCCGGCGAACTGCGTCCCGGTCACGTTCAGGAACAGCGACAGGTCCCCGCTCAGCGTGGTGAGCCCGAGGTTCTCGGCCTGCTGGGCCACGCTCTGGGGGATGGTGAACTGTGTCTGCAGGTTGGTCACCTGGAATTGGTCGCCCTCGTTCAGCGACGCCGGCGTGATGGACGCCGTGGTGACGACGTCGTTGAGGCCGATGTTGCCCACCGGTGTGTTCGGGCAGTACAGCTCGTAGGGGGCGCCCGGCGTCTGGTTCCCCGTCCCGGGATTCCCCGGCACCGAGGTCGTGGTCGTCGTCGTGGTCGGCGTCCCCGAGGCGCTGGCGGTGGCGATGATGGGCCGGATGGGCGTGGCCGCCGGTGGCGTGCCGGTGGAGCCGGAGGTGGCGATGCTGTCGTTCGGGAAGGCGGTGCACGACATCTTGAAGGCCTTGCTCGACAATTTGGCCACCACCAGGATCGACTGGTCCTGGGCGATCGTGATCGGCCCGCCGCTCGCCGTGAAGGGACCCACGCTGGTGGGCGACGACGGGATGTCGAGCGCCAGCCCCGTGGGGGGGACCGGGTTCGGTATGGGCAGGTCGAATCCCATCGAGCCCGTGGGCACCTGGGACTGTGTCGTCCCGTAGGCGTCCACCTCGCCGGCCGCCAGTCCGTCGAAGCTGCTGTTGCCGAGACCGGCGGCAGCGGCGACGTCACCCGACGGGACGGGGATGTCGGTCTGGTAGCCCGTCACCTGGAACTGGTCGCCCGCCGCCAGGGTCCCGGGCGAGACGGTGGCCGAGGTGGTCACGTCGTTGAAGACGAGGTCACCCACCGGCGTGTGCGGGCAGTACAGCTCGTAGGGCCCGGTGACCGCCCCCGCTGCCGATGTGGTCGTGGTCGACGGGCTCCCCGCGGCGGCGATGGCGGGCGACAGGGGGAGCCCCGGCGGGATCCCCTGGGCGAAGCCCGTCGGCAGGACGTCGTTGGGGTACGCCGAGCACTCCAGGGGAGGGAGCCCACCGGGAATGGCGATGTCGTTGAACGTCAGCGTGATCGACGACCCCAGCGACAGCGCGATGTTGCTGCTGGTGGCGGTGAAGGGGCCGATGGTCGCCGGCGTGGAGGGTACGGCGAGAGGCAACCCCGACGACGGGACGGGGGTCGGGATCGCCGTGGTGTAGGCGAGGGACCCGGTCGGCATCGACGTGGGCGTCGCACCATTGGCCACGATCGTGGCGGAGGCGGTCCCGGTGATCATCGTGTTCCCGACGGCGGTCGCCGCCTGGATGATGTCGGCCGGGACGACCAGGTTGGTCTGGAAATTCGTCAGGCTGACCTGCTGTCCGGGCGACGGCGACGCCGGCGAGAGGCTGCCGGACATGACGACGTCGTTGAACACCAGGTCGCCGATGGGCGTGTTCGTGCAGAAGAGCTCGAATGCCGAGGTGTCTGCGAAGGCGGGCGCAGTGAGGGCCTGCACGGTCACGCCGACAATCATCAACGAGCCGGCGAGGAGCGCGACGGCACCGGCCACACCGATGCGGGCGGCGACGACTGGAGAGCGTCCCATCGGACCCCCTGTTCGCTCGGACCGGACGCGCAAGACGCCGCGGGCCCCCCGTGTCATCGGATCAGAGTGCCCGCCCCGGAACATCCCCAATATTGAGGAAACGCTGGCAGGGTCCGACCGGTGTCGGTCCGTGGTGTGCCACTCCGAGCCTGCTCTCCCCATCGGGCCGGCCGCCGGCGACCGTGCCCAGGGATCGCGATCGACGGGAGGGGGCCGTGCCCTCGGGGTGCTTACGGGGCTCGGCCGTCGGTCCGGAGTCGATCAGCTCGACGGTGCACGTCGGCGCGTACCAGCGGCCGCCCCACGCGTACTACTTGCCCACGCGTACTACTTGCCCACGCGTACTACTTGCCCACGCGTACTACTTGTAGGTGAATTGGTCCTTCGGGACCGACGAGCTCGTGCCGAGGGGGGTGCTGACGGTGATGTCGACCGTCCCGATGATCCCTGCGGGTGCCTTCGCCAGAACGATCTTGCCGGAGATCACCCTGACATTGGTAGCCGGGTTGGGGCCGAAGTCCACCTCGGTCGTCCCCATGAGGTTATGACCGGTGATGGCCACGACCGTCCCACCGGCGGCGGGCCCGTGCCGGGGGGCCACGTGCGTGACGACCGGGGCCACGTTGGTGTACGTGAACTGGTCGCCGGTGGTCGGCACGCTCGTGCCCGCGGTCGCCGTCACGATGACGTCGACCGTCCCGGCCACGCCCGGCGGTGAGGTCGCGGTGATCAGGTGGCTGGTGATCACCGTGACGTCAGTGGCCGCATTGGCACCGAAGGCGACAGTTGTGGCCCCGGTCAGGTTGTACCCGCGGATCGTCACGGCGGTCCCGCCTGCGGTCGATCCCCGGTGGGGGGTGACGTGGGTGACGGCCGGCAAGGGCGACCTGTACGTGAACTGGTCCTTCGGCGTCACCAGGCTCGTGCCGAGCGGCGTCGTCACCGTGACGTCCACGGTCCCCGCACCGGCAGGCGCCTTCGCCGTGATGATGGTGTTGGAGAACACGGTGACATTGGTCGCCGGGGTGGTGCCGAAGTCGACCGCCGTGACACCGTTGAGATCCTTGCCGAGGATCGTGACCGTCGTGCCGCCCGCCGGACGGCCGTGGTTCGGGTCGACATGCGACACGACGGGCAGGAGCACCTGGTAGGTGAACCGGTCCTTGGTGCTCATCGCGCTGGTGCCCGACGGGGTGGTCACGGTGATGTCGACCGTGCCGGTCCCGGCGGGAACGGCGGGAGACTTGGCGATGATGATGTGATGCGACACGACCCTGAAGGTCCTAGCGGGCGTGCTGCCGAAATCCACGCCGGTGGCGCCGTTCAGGGCGGTCCCGGTGATGGCGACCGCCGTACCACCGAGCGCCGACCCGTGGCGCGGGGCGACGTGCTTGACCACCGGCGCGGCGGCCGCGGCACTGGCGACTCCCGGCGCCGCCGCCAGGACGATGCCGACTGGCAACACGATGACGGCCGCGCCCAATGCGAGCTTGCGAAACATGGCCCACCTCCCAAGAAACCCCGCTCATCATGGCCCGCCGGGGATGCAGTGTCCACGGCTCCGGACCACGAGGGGAACGTCATAACGCTTCCATAACAGTGGCTGGGAAGCTTCGGTGACGTGCCTGGGAATATCGAGACAATTGCCACGTCTCGTGCCGTGAGCACCACCATCGCGAGTCACGAGGGGCGCACGGCCCGGATCACGGCATCAATGGCTTCGGCCTCGCCGGCATCGGTCGCGACGGGTCGCCGCACCCGCTCGGCTCGCTCGACACGTAGGGACGGCACGAGGTCGTCGGCAACCTCCTCGGGCGTGAACAGCACGGACGCGTCCTGCGGGCCCCCGACACCTTCGGACAGGTTGGACGCGTCGTGACCGATGACAAGAAGGACACCGCCGGGTGCCAGTGCCGCCGCGACGTGTCCGAGCACCGTCCGGCGGCGGTCGGCGGCAAGGTGGAGATAGAGCACGATCACGAGATCGAAGGCGCTGGGCGGGGGTTCCCACGCCACGAGGTCCGCTTCGATCCACGTCACGTCGACCTGCCGGTCGGCCGCCAGCCGGCGCGCCTTGGCCAGGCCGGTCGAGGAGAAATCGACGCCGACGACGTCCCAGCCCCGCGAGGCCAGCCACACCGAGTTGCGACCTTCGCCGCATGCCACGTCGAGTGCGCGCCCGGGAGCCATCGACCCGACTTCCTCGACCAGGAACCGATTCGGCTCCGCCTTCCATATCAGTTCGTCGGTGCCGTACCGCTCGTTCCAGTCACTGCGGTCCACGATTCCTCCTCGTACGATATCGCTGTCCGTGCTCATCGCTCTCGGAATACCGGGTGGGAGATCCGGTTGACACTCGTGGCGGGATCTCCCGACGAGGGCTCGCATTCGAGGTGCCGCGTTGGCCCACAACCCAGGTAGCGCGTCGACGGGGGAGCTTCCCCGGGCGGCCTCGGTCCTGGCGGTGTGCGCTCACCCCGACGACGAGAGTTTCGGGCTCGGTGCAGTCCTCGCCGCATTCGCGGAGGCTGGATCGCGCACCGCGGTGATCTGCTTCACGCACGGCGAGACGTCGACGCTCGGCGCCGACGCCTCGGAGCTCGGCCGGATCCGCTCCGCAGAGCTGGCCGACGCCGCGGCCGAGCTCGGCGTGGGCCATGTGGAGCTCCTCGACTACCCCGACGGTGCACTGGCCCACCAACCCCTGGCCCCGCTCACCGAACACGTCTGCCGGGTGGCCACGCGGGTCGGGGCGGACCTCCTCCTCGTCTTCGACGAAGGCGGCATCACCGGGCACGCCGACCACGATCGAGCCACCGAGGCCGCGCTGCGGAGCGCTGAACACACGCACCTGCCGGTCCTGGCCTGGGCCGTGCCCGAACGAGTGGCGACCGCCTTGAACGCCGAGCTCGGCACCGAGTTCGTGGGGCGCGCGACGGAGCATCTCGACGTCGTGATCGAGGTCGATCGCCGGCGTCAGCACCGGGCCATCGCCCGGCACGAGAGCCAGGCGACGGACAACCCCGTCCTCCGGCGTCGGCTCGAGCTCCAGGGTGACCATGAAGCGTTTCGCTGGCTCCGGCCGCCCCGCCGATGACGGGCCACCTCCGCCCCGATCGGCCGGCGGAGCCGGCATCCCGCCCACACGCGGTCCCCCCTCGGGGGCGAGGCGCGTGCACACGGGCTCGCCCGCTGCGGTCAACCGACGGGGGTGGCGGTGAGCCTCGCCAACGCGGCGGTCAAGCGGGCGGCCGCATCGGCGGCCAGCTCGGAGAAGGCCGGACCGGCCATGAGCTCGCGTGGGTCGGCGATGGAGATCGAGGTCCTGCCGTCGTCCTCGCGTAGCACCACGTTGCACGGGAGCACCAGCGCCGCTGCGGGGTCGAGCTCCAGGGCCCGATGAGCGAGCGTCGGGTTGCACGCGCCGAGGATCTTCATCGGCGGGCCGTGCACGCCGAGTTTCGCCTCGAACGTGGCAGCCACGTCGATCTCGGTGAGGACACCGAAGCCCTCCGTCGCCAGGGCTCCGCGCACGGCTTCCTCGACGCGGTCGAGGGGCTCGTCGATCACGGCATCGATGGAGCGCACCGGTGCCGCCTCAGCTCGACCCGAGGCCGAGGTCGACCTCGATCTGCCGCCGTGGCTTGGCACCGACGCTGGCGGCAACCGCCTCACCGTCGCGGAACAAGGCGACCGTCGGGATGCCTTGAATCCCGTAGCGCGCCGCCACCGAACCGTTGGCGTCGACATCGACCTTCACCACCTTGAGCGAGTCGCCGTGCGCCGCGGCCAGGGCCTCGAGCTCGGGCGCAACGGCGCGACACGGGCCGCACCAGGCGGCCCAGAAATCGACGACCACAGGCACCGTGGCCTGCAGGACCTCGACGTCGAAGGTGGCGGGATCGTCTGCGTGGGTGATCGTGGACATGGTGGGAACGCTCCTCTCAGGCGAGCTTCATGAACATCTTCTGGACAGCGTCGATCGGATAGCCGTCTGCCTCGGCGTCCTCGGGGTGCTCGAGGCAGTAGGAGAGCCCGGCTGCCACCAGGCGGAATCCGGCCTGCTCCAGCGCCTTGGTGGCAGCCGACAGCTGCGCCACGACGTCGCGGCACTCACGACCTTCGCCCAGCATGCGGTCGACACCCTGGACCTGGCCGGCCACGCGGCGCAGCCGCTTGCGCACATCGTCGACGACATCCTCGGGCAGCTGCATCAAATCTCCTTCCGTCGCGCGTCCGGATTGCTCTCTGGCGGGGTCCGTGCGGGGCTCAGCCCGACACCGAGCAGCGGTTCGGGCCGACCTCGAGTGGTCGCAGGGCGGCCAGCGCCACATCGGCGCGACCCAAGTTCGCCTGCACGATCTCGACGTAGTTCGGCGGCCGGGGCGTGGAGCGGGCGGTCGCCCACGTCACGAACTCCGCCTCGTCGTACGACAGGGGGGCGAGTGCGCTGCGCAGGTCGCCGATCGACGCACCGACAGGGCGGTCGGGCCGCACGACGACGTCGCTCCCGTAGTGCCCCGGCAGCACGAGGACGTCGTCGGACATCGAGAGCACGCGGTCGTGGAGCGACCGGTACAGGTCGTGGGCGAACTCCTCGGCCCGCTCCGCCAGGTCGGGGCGGCCCACGCTCTCGACGAACAAGGTGTCACCGGACAGCGCCACCTGGTCGGAGACGACGTATGTCGTCGACCCGCGGGTGTGGCCGGGCGTGTGGACGGCGACGACACCGACGAACGCGCCGCCGGGAAGCTCGAACCGGTCACCGTCGCCGAGCGCCTCATAGGCGAACTCGAAGGGGTCGGCCGGATTCAGGTGCAGGGTCGCGTTCGCCTCTGCGGAGAGCAGGCGGGCGCCACTCAGATGGTCGGCGTGCAGGTGGGTGTCGAACACCCGGGTGATGCGCCATCCGTGCTCGTCGGCCAGGCGGATGTACACCGCCGTGTCGACCGACGGGTCGATGACGAATGCTTCGTCCCCAGCTCCCACGACATAGGACAGGCACCCCTTGCCGCGCCGGCGCACCTGGACGACACGCACGCCGTCGAGCTCGAGGGTCACCGAGTCGTAGACCAGGGCCCACGCCGCCATGCCGCCCGACAGGTTGGCTGCCCGGCGCCCGTCGTGGCTCAGCACCTCGGCCGCCGAGGACGACCGGTTTCCGGTCGCACAGACGGTGACGACCTCGCAGTCGGCCGGGACCTCGGCGATCCGGGCCGCCAGCTCATCGAGCGGGATGTTGACGGCGCCCGGGATCGACCAGGCGGCGAACTCACTCGGCTCGCGCACGTCCAGGACGAAGGGCTCGGCCGCGGTGCCCAGTCGGGCCGCCAGCTCCGCGGCTTCGGCGTCTCTGTACATCACCCACTCCTCGGCGGTTCGGGCCCTCGCGGACCTCGGCGGCACGATCACCGGTTGCAACCGGTACCCCAGGGGGTATATTCCGTGGGTACCACGATACCCCACTGGGTATCAGGTCGACGACAGGACCCGGGAGGCTTCACGTGGGCTGGTTGCGGAAGATGGCAGGCGGCGGTGCAGGAATCGGTCCCGGGGACGCCGATGTCCTCCTCCGTTCGGGCGCCGTCCTCCTCGACGTCCGGGAGCCCGCCGAATGGCAGGCCGGGCATGCCCCGGGGGCCCGGCACATCCCCCTCGGCGCCCTCACGAGCCGACTCGACGAAGTCCCGCGCAGTCAGCGGGTGGTGGTCGTGTGCAGGTCCGGGAGCCGTTCGGCCCGGGCGACGGCGCTCCTCGCCCGATCGGGGTTCGACGCCGTCAACCTGGAGGGCGGCATGCTGGCCTGGGCATCGGCCGGCCTGGCGGTGCACGCCCGCGACGCCTCGCCGGGAACGGTCCTGTGAGGCTCCTGCTCACCTTGCCCCTGGGCGTGCTCATCGGCCTCGCCCTCGGCGCCGTGGGCGGCGGAGGGTCGATCCTGGCGGTGCCGGCCCTCGTCTACGTGGTGGGGCTCGGCCCCAAGCAGGCCGTGACGACATCGCTGGTCGTCGTGGGAGTGGCCGCCCTCGGCGGCATGATCGGGCATTGGCGCGGCGGGCGGGTCGCCGTCGGGGCCGGGCTGTGGTTCGGCCTGGCCGGCGTCGCCGGCTCGTTGCTCGGGACGCGCCTGAACCGCGCCGTCGACCCCAACGTGCTCCTCGCCGCCTTCGCCGGTCTGATGGCGATCGCCGCGTGGCGGATGTGGGCGACGGCGCGTGGGCGTGACCGCCGCGCCTCCGGCCCCGCCACCCAACCTCCGGCCCACGCTGCCGCCTCGCCCGCCTCGCCCTTCTCACCCACGGAGTCGATGGTCGCCGGCGGCGGCCCGGAAGCGCTGCCGACGGCGTCGGGCGACCGTGCCCTCGCCATGGGCCGGACGTCCACCGGGGCGGTCCCGGCCGCACCCGCAACCCGTGTCCGCATGTCGACCGTGGCCAAAGTGGTCGTGGCCGGCTCGCTGGTCGGGTTCATGACCGGGTTCTTCGGCGTCGGTGGGGGCTTCATCATCGTGCCCGCGCTCGTGCTGGCCCTGCGCTTCGACATGCCGACGGCCATCGGGACCTCGCTCCTCGTCATCGCCGTCAACTGCGGGGTCGCGCTCACGTCCCGACTGGCGACGACCGGCGTGGTCTGGCACGTGGCCATCCCGTTCACCGTCGCCGGCCTGGTGGGCGCGGTCACGGGCAACCACATCGCCAATCGGATGCGCGCTCCGACCCTGGTGCGCTGGTTCGTCGTCCTTCTCGTCACCGTCGCCGCCTACACGCTGGCCCGCTCGGCCGCATCGCTCTGACACCGCATCGCTCTGACACCGCATCGCTCTGACACCGCGCCCCACCGTTTCCAACGACCCGACCCCTTCCGACGACCCGACCCCGGAGATTGAGGAGCCCCACCGTGGCACCGAACCAAGACACCCTGGCGATCGAACCCGCACCTCCGGCCGGCCCGACGGCCGCTCCGAGGCCGAAGAGGGGCCCGATGGCCCGCCTGGGGGCGTGGTCGGCCACGCACCTGCGCGCCGTGCTGCTGGTGTGGCTCGCGGTGCTCGCCGCCTTCGGCGTCTTCGCCCCCCAGGTCGAGCATGCCCTGGCCGGTGCCGGCTGGCAGGACTCGACGAGCCAGTCGGTCAGGGCCCGGGCCGTCATCGAGCGGGACTTCGCCGGCCTGGGCGCCACCGCTCTGCAGGTGGTGGTGGTCGACAGTCACCACCCGATCGCCACCGACCCTGCTGCCCGGGTGGTGCTGGCCAAGGTGACGGCGCTCCTCCACGCCGACCGCCGGGTCTCGGCCGTGGTGGCGCCTCGTCCCGGCAGCTCCCTGTCCGCCGACGGCAGGACCGGCATCGTGACAGCCGGTGCCGCCGCCGATGCCAATGCCATGGTGCGCGCCGCCGACGCGCTCGCCGGCCCGCTGCACCGGCTGTCCGAGCCGGGGCTCTCGGTCACCCTGACCGGTGACAGCGCGCTGTGGGCGAACTTCAACTCCGCCAACCGCAGCGCCATGCTCCGCTCGGAGATGCTCTCCTGGCCGGTCACGATGGTCATCCTGGCCATCGCCTTCGGCAGCCTCGTCGCGGCAGGGCTCCCCCTCATGCTCACGATGGTGGGATTGCTCGTCGCGGCAGGCGCTCTCGTCCTCGCCACGCACGTGGCGCCGGTGTCCATCTGGGCGCTCAATTTCGCCCTGATGTTCGCGCTCGCGCTCGGGATCGACTATGCGCTCTTCCTCGTGGTGCGGTTCCGGGCGGCCCTGGAGCGCCGGGGAGTGGGGCCCGACGACCGGGTCGGCGTCGTCGCCGCCGTGGCCGAGACCGTGGACACCGCGGGCAAGGCCGTCGCCTTCAGCGCCCTGACCGTGCTGGCCTCGTTGGCCGCCATCCTGCTCGTGCCGAGCCCCGCCTTCCGGTCCATGGCACTCGGCATCATGCTGTCGGTGGTGGCGGTCCTGGCCGCCACCCTGACGCTCCTGCCCGCGGTCCTCGGGCGCCTCGGAACCCGGATCAACGCCGGCCGCATACGGCTGCGGCGTCGTTCCCGGCCCCGGGGCCGGGGCCTCGACGCCCGTCTTCACGCCTGGGGCCGCCTCCTGTGGCGCCACCCCGTCCCGGCGGCGCTCGGCGCCCTCGCGGTGCTGCTGTTGGCGGCCGCGCCGGTTCTGGGGCTCCGGACGAACATGCCCTCGATCACCATCGTGCCGGCATCCGCCAACGCCCGGATCGGGTTCGACCAGGTCACCCGGGCCTTCGGCGCAGGCGCCCCGGGGACACTGCAGGTCCTCGTCCCGACCGGCCGCCGGCAGACCGCGCTGGCCACCCTCACCCACACCGCCGGCGTCGCCGGGGTCGTGCCCGGCCCGAGCCACGCCGGCTGGACACTCGACCAGGTCGTGCCGGCCACCGGGCCCTCGACAACCGCAACCGGGTCCACCATCGACCGGATCCGGAGGGAATTGCCGGCCGGCACCCTCGTCGGTGGGGCCGCGGCCGAGAACCACGACCTTCAGCAGTCGCTGACCGCCCACACTCCGCTGGTATTCGGGGTCCTCGCCGGGATCGGCTTCATCCTGCTTCTCATCGCCCTCGGCGCTCCACTGGTCGCCGCCGCCGGTGTCGTCATCACGGCCCTGTCGGTGGCGGGAGCATTCGGGGTGGCGCGCCTCATCTTCCAGGACGGGCACCTCTCCGGCCTGCTGAACTTCACGCCCCAGGGATTCGTGGACGCCTGGGCCCCGCTGTTCTTCGGGGCGATGGTCTTCGGTGTCGCCATGGACTACACGCTGTTCCTTCTTTCCGCGGCGAAGGAGAGCTACGAGACGCACGCCGATCCCGAGCACGCCATGGTGGGATCGGTCCGCACCTCGGGACGAGTGGTCCTGTCCGCCGCCGCCGTCATGATCGCGGTCTTCCTGACGTTCGCGCTGTCCGGGCCGCTGGCACCGAAGGAGATGGGCGTCATCCTCGCCGTGGCGGTCGCCCTCGACGCCATCGTCGTCCGCCTCGTCCTGCTACCCGTGCTGCTGCGCTTCGGGCACCACCGGAGCTGGCACCTGCCACGGTGGCTGGCGCGGATCCTGCCCCGTATCCGCTTCTCCCACTGACGCCCGTGGACCACGACGGCGCGTCCGGGAGCCGGCTGCTGATGCGGCGCCGCGTGCTTCGGTTGCCGGTTAGCCTTCCGACGTGAGCTTCTACCGGGAGCAGGTCCTTCCTCGCCTCGTCGACCGCGCGTGCGGAACGAGCGGCCTGCGGCGCTGGCGTGCCGGGGTCACCGAAGGGCTGACAGGTCGCGTCGTCGAGATCGGGTTCGGATCGGGCCTCAACGTCGAGTACTACCCGTCCACCGTCGACCGGGTCCTCGCCGTGGAGCCCGCCGCTGTCGCCCGTCGTCTTTCGAGCAAGCGCGTGTCCCGGTCGGCTGTGCCCGTCGACCATATCGGCCTGGACGGGCAGGCGATCCCCCTCGACGACGACAGCTGCGACAGTGCGCTCTCGACCTTCACGCTGTGCACGATTCCCGACGTGCACCAGGCGCTGGCCGAGCTGATGCGTGTGATGCGTCCCGGTGCCCGGCTCCACTTCCTCGAGCACGGGCTGGCGCCCGATCCCGGCGTGGCCGCCTGGCAGCGTCGGCTCGAACCGCTGCAGCGCCGCCTCGCCGACGGATGCCACCTCACCCGGGAGCCGGCTCGCCTGGTGACCGAAGCGGGGTTCACGATCGAGCACGTCGAGGAGCGGTACGGCAAGGGCCCGAAGCCGTGGAGCTGGTTCACGTCCGGGTTGGCACTGAAGCCCTGATACCCCCCTGTGACCGGGGCCGGACGGTCAGCGGGGGCAGCCGTCGGCTCAGCGCGCCCGGGGCGCCACCCGCTCGAGGAACAGGGCCCGGCGGGGGCAGTCCCGCACGGCGCGTTCGGCCAGGTCCGCCAGACGCGGCGGCACCGGGCCGGCGCCGATCACCGGAAAGCCCCACTCGTCGAGAGACACGACCTCGGGCAGCAATTCCGCGCAGTACCCGAAGGCGTCGCAGGTGACGGGATTGACGCGCAGGTGGACCTCGACGGCGGTGATGGGCACGGCGGCGTCACCTCCCCCGTGGTCGCCCGTGGCGCACGGCGTCGACGGCCGATGGCGGCACGGGGAGGACCGGCGCCGCGCTCCAGGCCCGGCACGGGCGGCGCCGGCCGTGCTCGGCGAAGTCCGTGGCGAACACATCGAGGGCACTGCGCACCATACGGACGACGCCGTCGGGGTGACGGCAGGCGCCCCGGCCCTCCACCTCGCCCAACCGGTGGCGGAGGCGGGCGAGGGTGTGGCGATCGCCGTCGGCGCGCGCCAGGTCGACCAGGTCCCCGGCCACGGCGTGCAGGCCGAAGATGCACGGCCCGCACTGCCCGGCGCTCTCGTCGGCCATGTACGTGGCCACACGTGCCGTCTCGGCCACACCGCACGACGAGGCCGGTAGGGCGACCAGCACACCGGCGCCCACGGAGGCCCCGACGGCGGCCAGGGGCCCCGGCGCGTACGGCGTGCCCAGGCGCTCGGGCGCCAGCCACGAACCACCGTACCCCCCGACCAGGACGCCGCCGACCGGCTGGTGGCCGACGCGGCGCAGGATGGCGTCGATCGTCGTCCCCAGCTCCACCTCGTAGACGCCGGGACGGTCCACCGCACCCGAGGCCGAGACGAGGCACGTGCCGGGCGCGTCGGGCGTGCCCACGGCGCGGAACCATTCCGGTCCGTGCCGGGCCACGAGGGCGACGTGGGCGAGGGTCTCGGCGTTGTGGACCAGGATCGACCGGCGCCCGACCGACAGGGGCACGCCCTTGGCCGCACGGAACTGGGGATGGGCGAAGCCCCCGGCGAGCCAGGCCGCCAGTGCCGACTCCTCGCCCGTGATGTAGCGCCCGGGCGGCCGCACCACACTGCCGGGTGTGCGCATCAGCCCGGCCGCCACGCGCTCGGCCAGCGCAGCGCGCACGCGCTGGGCGCTGTCGTCGCGGTCGTCGGCCACGCACACCGTGATCTCGCGCGCCGACACGGCCATGGCCACGAGCTCGGCGCCGTCGAGCACGAGGTGCGGGGCCACGTCGAGCAGCGCCCGGTCCTTGCGGCTGGCCGGCTCGCCTTCCATGGCGTTGACGATCACGGTCGGCCGTCCCCGGCGACCCTGGACCACGTCCCATTTCCGGGCCGTGGGAAAGCCGCCACCGCCCCGGCCGGTGAGCCCCGACGAGCGCACCGCGTCCACCAGGGCCGCCGACCAGCTGGCGTCGTGGCGGTGCGGGAGCGGCACCGGGCCGTGGGCGGCGACATGGCCGGCCAGGTCACGGCCCGCCTGGTGGGCGGGAAACACCCGAGCCGTCCACTGGCCGTCACGGGCGGGCGCCACCGCGCCGGCCGACCTACTGGCCGGCACCGAGACCCCCGTCGTCGCCGGTCCCCGTGGCGGAGACGAACGTGCCCGACACCTGCGAGCCGTTGATGGTCACGTCGACGACCAGGTCGAGGCTCGATGCCGCCCCGTCCCGCAGTCCCAGGACGATGCGCGCGCCGTCGAGCTGGACGATCTGGCCCCGGTACTGCGTCGGCGCGCCCGGCGAGCCGAAGGTCGCCCGGCTCTGGTCGAGCACGACGCCGCCCGACCCGTCGGGGGCGCCGTTCATCACGATGTCGAGGACGGCGGAGAGCGTGCCCGCGGTGCGGGCCCTGATCTCGATGCGGACGGACCCCCCTGCCTGGCTCTGCTGGGCCAGGGTTCCGGTGAACGAGGCCCGGTAGGGGGGCGCCGGCAGCGCCCCGGCGGCCGGGGACGCCGCGGCCGGGGACGACGTGGTCGGCGACGACGTGGCGGGGGAGCTCCCCGCCCGGACCACGGCCGCCGCCGGCTGGGCGTGGCCGAGCAGCGACCGCGGGGTGCCGGCCCGCGCCGCCCACCCCGGCCGCAACGGACCGGTGGCCGTCCACGCCGCCAACGTCAGCACCGCCACCACGCTCACCGCGCCGGCCGCCACCCGGGCGCCGACCTGGGCCCGGCGCGTCACGGCCAGGCGCCAGCCGATCGACGCCAGCACCGACCCCACGCACACCACGACCAGCGCGATCACCCACCGCAGGCGGGGGTCCGTGCCCGTGCCGAGGCCGTGCACCACGGCGAGCGGCCAGCTGGCGTAGGAGAGCCAGTGCAGGGCCCGCCACGTCCGGGGATTGATCCGCTGTCGCAGCAGGCTCGAGATGGTGACCGCCGCCAGCAGGTCGACGGCGACGGTCCCGAGCCCCAGCCACAGGCGCCGGTACGAAGACGTGAACGGCACGACCACCGACAACCACCCGATCGGCGCGTAGGAGTCCGACACCGTGGTGACCACGTGGAGGGCGAGGAAGACGACGGCGAGCAGCGAGATCCGCCGGTGCAGGTCCCCGACGGCGAAGCGCGGCCAGCTCACCGTCGCGAACCGCATCGACGTGAGCACACCCAGGACCACGGTGCCGGTGAGCAGCACGAGCGCCACGATGCCCGTGGCCCTCGTCGTGTACCACAGCAGCTGCGAGGACGTGACGGCCGTCACCACGTGCCGGTCACCACCCGGTGCCGCCCGACGCCACCACGGGGGCGCTCCTCGTAGGGGCGGGCGCCGGCGCCGATCCGGTGCCGGTCACGCCCGCGCCGGTGTTGCCCGTCGTACCGGTGGCGCCCGTCGCGCCGGTGGCGCCCGTCGAAGCGACGGCGGGCCCCGTGGCACCGGCCCCACCCGTGGCGGCCGATCCCGACGAGCCGGAGCGACCCGGGATCTGGTGCGCCACCACGCCGATGATGACGGCCACCGCCGCGGCGGCACCCGCGGCGGTCACGCGAGACGTCCGGCGGACGCGTTCGAACACCTCGCTGCGCTGATCGTGCCGCCCCATCCCGTAGTGGGACGTGGTCATCGGGCATCACCTCGCCCCCATCGTGCACGGCGCACCATGACCGCATCATGAAGATCCCCTGAGAGGTCACTGAGAGCCCGCCCGGTTCGTGGTCGGCCCGGCGCAACGCGGGCCGAGCGAGAGATCACCCATGTCGCGCCGGCGCCCTACGCGAAATGGGAGGGCCGAAGCCCTCCGATCTCGCAGGGGGAGTGCGTCACATGCTCCCGGACACGACCGTAGGCGCAGGGGCGCCCCGAGGGCCACTGACCGTGGGGTCAGCGCGCCGCTTGCCGATGTCCGCCCGGACGGGCACCCACCGACCGCCCCTCAGGGCCGGACGATGACCTTCCCGGCGTCGGGGTCGCGCTCGAGCCGGGCGAAGCGCTCGGGGAGCTGCTCGAGGCTCACGGTCTCGGTCACCATCGGCAGGGCGTCGATGCGATGGCTGTCGAGGGCGTCGAGGGTGCTCGTGAAGTCCTCGCGGCCGTAGTAGATCGAGAAGCGCAGGTCGAGCTCCTTCCCGATGGCCCAGAACGGGAAGATCTCGTCGGTCTGGGGGCAGATGCCGACGACCACCACGCGCCCGTCGACCGCCGCCATCTCGATGGCCTGCTCGATCAGGCCCGGGCGGCCGCTGCACTCCACGACGACGCTCGGGCCGCCCCCGGTGGCCTCGGCCACCGCTCCCGCCACCGGGCCGTCACCGGGGTCGACCACGGCCGTCGCCCCCAGGCGCAGCGCCAGCCGGCGTCGCAGGGCCGACGGCTCGCTCACGGCCACGGACGCCACCCCCGTCGCCCGTGCCCAGGCCACCGCGGCCAGGCCGATGGGGCCGGCACCGAGCACGGCCACCCGGTCCTGCGCCGTCACCTGGCCGCGCCGGAAGGCGCGCCGCACCACGGCGAGCGGCTCCACCAGCGGCTGTTCGTCGGCGCTCACGGCCGCGGGGAGCGCGAAGAGCTCGTCGCTGCGCACCGTCACGAATTCGGCGAACCCCCCGGGCCGTTCCAGCCCGATGAGCTGGAACTGGGCACAGTGGTCGGCCCGGCCCCCGATGCAGTACGGGCACCGCCCGCAGCCCGAGAACGGCCGCGCCACCACCGCCGTGCCGGTGGGCCACCTCGACGCATCGACGCCGTCGCCCACGGCGGCCACCTCGGCGGCGATCTCGTGGCCCAGCACCGCGCCGGGCTCGGCCAGCTGGCTGGCGAGGTGGAGGTCGCTGCCGCAGATGCCACAGCCGGTGACCCGCAAGAGGGCCTCGCCCGGCCCCGGCGAGGGGGTGGGCACCTCCGCCATCTCCAGGCGGGGCCGTTCGGCGCTGAGGACGGCGGCGCGCACCGGTCAGGCGCCGATGACCACGACGGGGGGATCGGAGACGCCGTGCTGCTCGGCGCAGGCCGCCAGGTAGAAGGGCAGGATCCCGTGGGCGTCGATCACGAGCTCGACGTTGCCCTCGGCGTCGAGGTTGAGGTTCGCCCCGTGGATGGCGAACCACACGTCGGTGTCCCCGTCGTTGGAGGCCGGGACGTGCAGGGTGTGCACCGAGCCCGCCGGCTCGTAGAGATAGGAGCCGGCCCGGTTCACCACGTCGGGGTACTCCTGGTAGAACCACGAGCCCGTCTGGGTGAAGGCGAGCACGTGCCCGGTGTGCTTGTGGGTCTGGATCGTCGTGTCGGGCGGGAAGTGGTTCCGCACGATCCACACGCCGTTGGCCAGGTCGACCTGCAGGAGCTGCAACGTGGCCCCGTCGCCGATGTCGACGAAGGGCAGCTCGTCCTGGCCCCGGTGGATGGCGGTGGGCGGCATGTCGGTCACGGTCATCGGACTACCTCCTGATGGTCACAGGTGCTGGTGCTCACGGGACTGGTTCCTCACGGGTGCGGGCCGTCAGCGACGCGCCCGACGATAGCGAAGGCGCGAACGCGCCGGTTCAGTGGAAGGCGACCACCCGGTCCGCCGACGCCGCCAGCAGCAGGCCCGCCCCCACGGAGGGGGTGGGGAAGTGGTTCGCCGGGGCCCCCACGGTCAGCTGCACGGCCACCCGCCCGTTCTTCTCGCGCAGCCCGTAGAGCACGCCGTCGCGGTGCAGCGTCCACACGAGGCCGCCGGCCACGATCGCCGGCCCCGTCGACCCGGTGCGCGTCCTCCACATCACGTGCACCGCGTCGTGGGGGGTGATCCGCACCGCCTGGAGGCCCTTCAGGCACGGGATGTACAGCGCCGTCGAGGTGACGGCCACGCCGCCGTCGACGGTGCTCCCGCAGAACGACCGTTTCAGGGAGACCTGGTGCCCGACGCCCCCGAGGTTGAAGGCGTTCAGGACGTAGGCCGTGCGCGACTTGCCGGCCTGGAACACGAGCCCGTTCCCCAGGATCGCCGGGGCCGAGGAGCCCAGGTCGGCGTCGACGGCGTTGTCGTTCTGCCACGTCGACGGCGTGAAGGACTGCAGGACGTGCAGCGCGGGCGAGAGCTCGATGACCGAGTCGCTGCCGTCGGGCGACGCCCCCGAGGTGTTGGAGCCGTTCCCGGTCGTGACCCAGATGTTGCCGCCCGGGTCCACGACGGGGCTGGCGCCGCCCATCCAGATGGCGCCCTCGTGGTTGCCGAGGGAGGCGTCCACCTCGAAGTCGGTGGGCGAGGCGCCCGTCTCGGGTGCCGAGACCAGCCAGCCGTGGTACGTCGAGCAGTCGCCGGCGTTGCCCCCGAAGGCGACGAGCACCGCACCCTGGTCGAGCGCCAGGGCCGGCCGCTGCAGCTGCGCCGCCGTGGTCGTGCCGGGTGGGTCGACGACCTCGTCCAGCAGCACGTTGCCGGCGGCCGTGCCCAGCCCGACCAGGTGATGCGTGATGGTGGCGCCGCTGAGCTCGTCGGCCACCACGAACACCTCGGAGCGCGCCGCGTCGATCACCGGCGTGGAGGTGATGCCGACCGTGGGCGAGATGTCGCCGCACGGCAGCGAGGTCGCCGGTACCGCGGTGCCCACCGACGTCGACCAGGCGACGGTGCCGTCGGAGGCGTTGAGCGCGTAGACGGTGTCGTTCTCGGTGGCGACGAGGACGAGACTGCCGAGAACCAGGGGCTCGCCGAAGAGCTGGCCGTCGAGGACCGGCGAGGTCCACGCCCGAGTGGGGTTGGTGAAGGTGGCGGTCGAGGGCGACACGCCCGTGCTGAGGGGATCGCCGTGGTACGTCGTCCAGTTCGTGAGGGACCCCGCCGCGGCCGGGCCCGCCGGGGCGGCCACCATGGCCGGCACGACGACGGTCGTGGCCAGCACGACGCCCCAGACCGGCGCCAGCCGGCGACGCACGTGTGGCCGGCGTGGGCCGGCGCCGTGCACCCGGCCCGAGAACGGCGGACGTCGCAGCATGACCCGCACCCCCCCCTCATGCGACCACCCGTGCCGGTGGCGGCGGGCGTTCATGCTAGGCCACGACACCGGTGGCGGCCCGGGCCCGAGGACCCGGTCAGGGAGCCGGCCCGCCCGAGGGGCTCGGGATGCCGTCAGGCCGCGTCGGGCACCTGGAACCCACGGGAGCGGGCGTCGTGCTCGGCGCAGTGGCGACAGTGGCTCACGGCGAAGACCGACCGGCACGACGCCACCGTGCGGTGCCGTGAACGGAGCAGATCACCGAGGCACCTGCGGCCCCGGGCCCGCTCTGTGCAGAACATGACGTCTCCGTCCTCGTGGACCAGGAGCACACCGCGGCAGGGGGTTTCGACCATCCTCGGAGTTGTCGGCGCGGCGGCGCCGCACGCGGAGAGGCGAGCGACCCGATCGTGAGGGCCCACGGACCCTTGACCGGTGTCCGGTGTCCGGTGTCCGGTGTCCGGTGTCCGGTGTCCGGGTCGGTGCCCGGGGACGCTCGGGGCTCTCAGCGAGCCCACAGCGGGCCGTCATGGCCCCGTAAGGAACGGGGCCCACACTGGAGAAGCACCGGCACCCCGCGAAGCCGACCGTGGCCGCGGACCCGCCTCCCGGTCACGGTCGCGCTTCGCCCCCGCCCCCCGACGGGGTTGTGCGTCGCGTGGTTGTCCTGCCCGGCCCCGTCCGTAGAGTGAGAAGGGTTCGCCCGTCGCCAGCGAGCACCCCGGACACCCCCGCTCCCGTCGGTGCCGTCGACCCCCGGCGTCGGGACGCACGGAGCGGCGCCCCGCGCACCATCGTCGGGGCGCTGTTCCAATTCGGGTCCAATTCGGGGCGGTAGCGTCGGCGTCCATGGCCGTCTACGCACTGGGGGACGTGGCGCCCCGGATCGACCCGCACGCCTTCGTCCACCCCGACGCCGCCGTGATCGGCGACGTCACCCTCGGGCCCGACACCACGGTGTGGCCCGCGGCCGTCCTGCGCGGCGACTACGGCACGATCGTGGTCGGCGCCCGCACGTCGATCCAGGACGGCACCGTCGTCCACGCCGGGCCGGGGTTCCCCACCCTCGTGGGGTCGGGGTGCGTGGTGGGCCATCTCGCCCATCTGGAAGGGTGCACCCTCGAGGACGAGTGCCTGGTGGGGTCGGGGGCCGTCGTCCTCCACCACGCCCTCGTGGGCACCGGCGCCACGGTGGGCGCCGGTGCCGTCGTCCCGCGCCAGATGCATGTCGCGCCGCACGGGCTCGCGCTCGGGGTCCCCGCCGTGGTGCGGCCGGACGCGTCGCGCATCGAGATGATCAAGTTGGCCGCCGCCGAGTACGTCAGCAACGGCCGACGCTACCGAGCCGAGATGCGTCGTATCGACTGAATCCCGCCGACCGGGACCCCGGACGGTCGACCCCGGACGGTCGACCCCGGACGGTCGACTCGGAACGTCAGCCGGGATGATCGTCCCTGTCCGGGCGTCCGCGCAGCACCACCGCCACCGGTGGGGCCGGGTACCCGCCCACACCGGGACGCCATCCGGCGGCCAGCTTCTGCTCGGCCGGGCCGCCGTCGGCCCACACGTGGCACGTGTTGCGCGAGAACAGCCCGGGCCGCTCGGTGACGGGGGCGTCGAGCGCCGCCCAGTCCCGTGCCTTGGCGCGGCACGAGGTGACGGCCTGTACCACCACCGGCCCGAGGGCGCGCGCCAGCTGGTCGAGGTGCGTGCACCCCGCTACGCCGCCGAAGCGCTCCTGCACGGCGCGCGTGTAGCCCCGGCCCACGCGCAGACCCACGAGGGTCGCGAAGTGGGGGGTGATCGACGGGCACTCGGCGTGCGGGAACCTGTCCATCGCCGCTTCGGCCGCGACGATGGTCTGGTCGTCCTTGCGCACCGCCACCCGCAGGGACAGGTCGTGGACGTGTTCGACCCCGCCGGCGCCCGCCGCCCACGGACGCTCGTCGCGCAGCCGGGCGAGAACGGACACCTCGTCTCCGTCTTCATAGGCCTCGAAGTCGATGGTGCGCCGGTGGATCGGGATGCGCTCGCCGCCACCCGGCCCCTCGTCGTCGTCGGACCCGCCGGTTCGGGCGGTACCCCGTGCGTCGTCGCCTGCTGCGGTCATGGGCGGATCTTGGCCGCACCCACCGCCGAGGCTCAAGGTGAGGTGGATCACCCTCTCGTAGAGGTTGAGACTTCGGAGGAGCCGCTGGTCAACGTGGGCGCCGTCTGCGGGCCGTCGAAACGGCGGCGGGCCCCGGTCCGTCGGGTCCCCGCCGTGCGACATCCGGGCCGACGGGGGGCGCGCCGACGGGAGCAGTTTCTCCTTGCGGCCCACGTGTCTTCCGGGATCGCACGCCTTCTTCCCGGGGACCGCGGCACACCTTCTTCCCGGGGACCGCGAACGGACGGGGCCACGGCCGCGATCCGCCCACGGTGACAGGCCCGTAACTACCCTGATGTCACATCTCGGGCTACGATGAACCTGCACCTGAGGTGGAGGAGGATCCCCGATGGCTCACCGCGCGTCGCAGGCCGCCCAACTGCCGGGCATGTCCGAGCCGATGCACGACGTGGACGGATTCCGCGGGCCGCAGGTGTGCGCGCTCGTCGGCATCTCCTATCGTCAGCTCGACTACTGGGCACGTACCGGTCTGCTGCGCCCGTCGATCGCCGACGCGCGGGGGAGCGGCACGCAGCGCCGCTACGCCTACACCGACGTCGTCGAGCTGAAGGTGATCAAGCAGTTGCTCGACGCCGGCATCTCGCTCCAGCGGGCTCGGCGCGCCGTGGAGTGCCTGCGCGGCGGGCTGGGTGCCGACCTGGCGTCTGCCAACCTCGTCCTCGTCGGCACGGACTCGGTACTGGCGCACAGCGACGGTGAGGTCGTCGACCTGCTGAAAGGCGGGCAGGGCGTCCTCAACATCGTCCCGCTCTCCGGTGTGCTCGAGGAGCTCGACGCCGCCATCCTGCGGATCGACCGACCCGACGCCGGGGCGCCACCCGCGGCCCGCTCGGTGGCGGCCGTCCGGGAGGCACGAGGCTGACCGTGGACGCTCCCCGGACGGACCGGAGGTCGGTGGGGGTGGTCTTCGCCCACGACTCGGAACGGCACTTCGCGGAGCTGCTCGCCTTCTACGGGGTGCGGTGGGAGTACGAGCCGGTGGAGTTCGTCCTGGAGTGGCACGCCGACGGCTCGCCCCGGGTGGCGTTCCGACCCGACTTCTACCTGCCCGACCACCGCTGCTTCATCGAGCTCACGACCCTCAGCCAGAAGCTCGTGACCAGAAAGAACGCCAAGGTCCGCCGCCTGCGGGAGCTGCACCCGGGTATCGAGGTGAAGCTGCTGTACCAGCGCGACTACCAGGCGCTGCTGGCCAAGTACGGCTTTACCAGGCCCTCCTCGCCCGCCGCCTAGTCTGACGGCGTGGCGCCTGCAGAACCGGCTTCGACCTCGGCCGACGCGCCCTCGCCGGCCGGCGGTGCGGCCGGGCAACCGCTGCACCGGTCGCCGCTGCACGACGCCCACGTGGCACTGGGGGCGAAGCTCGTGCCCTTCGGGGGATGGCTGATGCCGCTCGTCTACGCCGGCGGAACCATCGCCGAGCACACGGCGTGCCGACGCGACGCCGTGGCCTTCGACGTCAGCCATCTGGGCACGGTGCACGTCGCAGGGTCGGCGGCCTTCGAGCTCTTGCAGCACGAGCTCAGCAACGACCTTCGCAAGGTGGCACCGGGCCGCGCCCAGTACACCCACCTCCTCGACGACGCCGACGGCTCGGTGCTCGACGACATCATCGTGTGGTGGGTGGCCGACGGCGCCTTCGACGTGATGCCCAACGCCTCGAACACGGACCGGGTGCGCGCTGCCGTCGGGGGCGAGGACACCACCGCCGGTCGCGCCGTCGTCGCCGTGCAGGGGCCGTCGGCCCGCCGGCGGCTCGGGTCGGTGGCACCCGACGCCGCCGCCGTGCCCAGGTTCGGCGTGACGCACTTTTCGTGGGGCGGTGTCGAGTGCGTCGCCGCCGGTACCGGCTACACGGGCGAAGACGGCGTGGAGTGCGCCGTGCCCGCCGCAGCGGCGCCGCGCTTCTGGCACGAGGTCCTCGGCGCCGGCATCCTCCCCGCCGGCCTCGGGGCGCGCGACACGTTGCGGCTCGAAGCCGGCCTGCCCCTGCACGGCCACGAACTCGGGCCCGGCATCACGCCCCTGCAGGCCGGCCTGGGCTGGGTGGTCGGGTGGGACAAGGGCGACTTCCGCGGCCGGCGCGCCCTCGAGGCCGAGCGCGCCACCGGGCCCCGCCGGCTGCTGCGGGGCCTCGTCACCGACGGGCGCCGGCCGCCGCGCCAAGGGGCCGCCGTGCTGCAGGGGACCGCACCGGTCGGTGCGGTCACGAGCGGGAACTTCTCGCCGGTGCTCGGCCGCGGCATCGCCCTGGCTCTCCTCGACACCGCCGGCGCCGTCACCGAGGGGGACGACGTCGACCTCGACGTACGCGGCCGCCGGATCCCCGCCCGGGTCACCGCCCTGCCCTTCGTCCGGGCCGGCGAGGTGGCGGCCGGCGCCGAGGCCGCGTCATGAGCGGCTACACCCCGCACACCTCGGCGGAGATCACCGCCATGCTCGGCTTCCTCGGGCTGACGTCTGTCGACGAGCTGTTCGCCGTGGTCCCCGACGCCCTGCGCCTGGCCGGGGGACTGGACCTCGCCCCCGGGCTGCCCGAGCCCGACGTCGCCGACCGCATGCAGGACCTGGCAGCCGCCAACCGGCCCTGCGGACGCGACCTGGTGTGCTTCGCCGGCGCCGGCGCCTACGACCACGAGGTCCCGCCGGTCACCCGGGCGCTGGCGTCGCGCTCGGAGTTCGTCACCTCCTACACGCCCTACCAGCCCGAGGTGGCCCAGGGCGTGCTCCAGGCGGTGTTCGAGTTCCAGACCCTCGTGAGCCGCCTGTCGGGCATGGCGATCTCGAACGCGTCGCTCTACGACGGCGCGGCCGCCCTCGTGGAGGCGGTGAACCTGGCCGTGGGCGCCACCGGGCGCCAGGACGTGTGGGTGTCGCACGGTGTCAACCCCACCTGGCGGGAGGTCCTCGTCACCTTCGCCACCGGCACCGGGCACCGCATCCGCGACATCCCCTTGCGCGGCGGTGCGACCGACTGGGCCGCCACCGTGTTCGACGACGCCGACGACCACCATGACGCCGACGGCCCCGGCGCCGTGGTGGTCGCCTACCCGAACTTCCTCGGGTGCCTGGAGGACCTCGCCGCGGCCCGCGCCCTGTGCGACCGCACCGGCGCCCTGCTGGTCGTGGCGTTCGACCCGGTGTGCGCCGGCATCCTGCGCGCCCCGGGGGACTGGGGCGCCGACGTCGTGGTGGGGGAGGGACAGGCCCTGGGCATGCCTCTGAGCTTCGGCGGCCCCTATCTGGGGCTGTTCGCCTGCACGGCCGACCACGTGCGCCGCCTGCCGGGCCGCCTCGTCGGCGAGACCGTCGACGCCGAGGGGCGGCGCGCCTACGTCACGACCCTGCGCGCCCGCGAGCAGGACATCCGGCGCGAGAAGGCGACGTCGAACGTCTGCACCAACCAGACGCTCATGGCCGTGACCGCCGCCATCCAGCTCGGCTGGCTCGGCACGTCGGGGATCGCCGAGATCGCCCTCCGCTCGGCGCGCGGCGCCCGCTACTGCCGACAGGGACTGCTCGCCGTGGCGGGCGTGGAGCCGCTCACCACGGCCCCGGTGGTGCGCGAGTTCGCCGTGCGCCTCCCGACCGGGGCCGAGCTCCTGGTGGAGCGCATGGTGGACGAGGGCTTCCTCGCCGGCGTGGCGCTCGACGACAGCTACAGCGACGGGCGCGCCGACGCCCTGCTCGTGGCCGTCACCGAGCGCCGCACGCGCGCCGAGATCGACGCCTTCGTCTCCGCGTTCGAGAAGGCCGTCCGCTGATGGTCGACGACCTCGTCCCCGGCCCGGCCGCCGGCGGCCGGGCCGCCAGCGCGCCGCTGCTCGGCCGCGACACCGAGCCCACGTTGTTCGAGCTCTCCGAGACCGGTCGCCGGGCGTGGCAGCTGCGCACCACCGACGTGCCCGAGGTGGCGCTCTGGGACCTCGTCCCCGAGGAGCACCGGCGCACGGGGCCCGTGCAGCTGGCCGAGGTCTCCGAGCGCGACCTGGTCGGCCACTTCACGCGACTGAGCCATCGCCAGTTCTCCGTCGACCTCGGGGCCTACCCGCTGGGCTCGTGCACCATGAAGTACAACCCGAAGGTGTGCGACGCCGTGGCCGCCCTGCCCGGCCTGGCCGACGTGCACCCGGCCGCTCCCGCCTCGTGCATCCAGGGCTGGCTCGAGCTCCTCGTCGAGCTGGAGGAGGCGCTGTGCGAGATCACCGGCATGGCGGCCGCCACCCTGCAGCCCGCCGCCGGCGCCGCCGGCGAGCTGACCGGCCTGCTGCTCATGCGGGCCTGGCACGAGGCCAACGGCGAGCGACGGCACAAGGTCGTGATCCCGGACTCGGCCCACGGCACCAACCCGGCGTCGGTCACCCTGGGGGGGTTCGAGGTCGTGACCGTCCCGAGCGACGCCCGGGGCTGCGTCGACGTGGACGCGCTGCGGGCCGTGCTCGACGAGGACGTCGCCGGCATCATGCTGACCAACCCGAACACCCTGGGACTGTTCGAAGAGGACATCGTGGCCGTGGCCGACGCCGTGCACCACGTGGGGGGGCTCCTCTACTACGACGGCGCCAACCTCAACGCCATCCTCGGCGTGGTGCGGCCCGGCGACATGGGCTTCGACATCGTGCACCTGAACCTGCACAAGACCTTCGCCACCCCGCACGGCGGCGGGGGGCCGGGCGCCGGGCCGGTGGCGGTGTCGCCGCGCCTGGCGCCGTTCCTCCCGGGCCCCCGGCCGACGCGCCTCGGCGACGCGTCGTCACCGCACTACGGCTGGTCGACGCCTCCCGATTCCATCGGCCGGATCCACTCCTGGCACGGCAATGCCCTCGTTCTCGCCCGCGCCCTCACCTACGTGCTCGTCCACGGCAGCGACGGCCTGCGCGAGGTGGCGCAGCTGGCGGTGCTCAACGCCAACTGGTTGCGGACGCGGCTGTCGGCCACGTTCGACGCCCCGTACGACCGCCCGTGCATGCACGAGTGCGTCCTGTCCGCCACGTCACTCAAGCGGGACACCGGCGTGCGGGCGCTCGACGTGGCCAAGCGCCTCCTCGAGGAGGGCTTCCACGCCCCGACCGTCTACTTCCCGCTCATCGTGGACGAGGCCCTCATGATCGAGCCCACCGAGACCGAGAGCCTCCAGACCCTGGAAGCGCTGGCCGCCGCCCTGGAGCGGATCGTGGCGGGCGCCGCCACCCCCGCGGGAGCGCTCGAGGCCACCGAGGCGCCGCACCTCACGCCGGTCCGCCGGGTCGACGAGGCGCGCGCCGCCCGCCACCTCGTCCCGACCTTCGACGCCCGCCCGCCCGCCACCTGACGGCGCCGGGCCGCGGCTCAGGACTCGGGGGAGGAGGCCGGCTCGCGCTGCGCGGCGCGCTCGGCCTGGTGGTCCGAGATGGCCTGCATGATGGCCCCCCCCACCGCGCCGATGAACTCGGGGCGGTTCTCCGCCGCCCAGTCCCGGGACCCCCGCAGCGACGCCAGGGTGCCCTTGAAGTGGGGCACGACCTCCCGGGCGAAGAGCTCGTAGGAGTGCAGAGTGGCCTCACGGTCGGCCCACTCGTGCGCCATGAGGAGGAAGGTGCCGAAGCCACCCGACTGCTCGACCAGGCGCTCGATCTGCGCAACGGCCATGGCCGGCGTCCCGATGATGGCGAAGCCCGTCTCCATGAGGGCATCGACCATCTTGTCGGGGTCGAGAGTCCCCGGTGCCAGGGGCAGGGCCGCCACCCGCTCGAAGTAGTCCACCCACTTCGCCAGGCCGAAGCGGACATCGGCGCGCGCCTGCTCCTCGGTCTCGGCGACGTGCATCGGCCCCACCAGTCGCCAGCGGCTCCGGTCGACGGTCGTGCCGAACTCGGCGGCACGCTCCTCCATCACCTGCCAGTGCGAGCCCAGCACGTCGAACCCGCCCGCGGAGGTGGCGCCGATCGACAGGAGCGACAACCCGAACCGGCCCGCGGCGCGCGGCCCCGCCGGCGAGATCTGCGCCGCCACAGCCACCTCGAACCGGGGATGGGTGTAGGGCCGCAGCTGCAGGCGGGCGTCGCGCAGCGTGAACCACGACGCCTGGCGCGTCACGGGCTCCCCGCCGTCGAGCAGGGCCAGGATCGCCTCGAGCGACTCCTCCATCATGTCGCGCTGGTTCATGGGGTCGATGCCCATCATGAAGGCGTCCGACGGCAGCGCGCCGGGGCCCACCCCGAACATGACCCGGCCACGCGTCAGGTGGTCGAGGAGCACCATGCGGTCCGCCAGGATGAGCGGATGGTGGTAGGGGAGGGAGCTCACCCCCGTGCCGAGGCGGATGTGCTCGGTCCGCTGCGACGCCACCGCGATGAACACCTCGGGCGAGGCGATGATCTCGTAGCCCGCCGAGTGGTGCTCGCCGAACCAGGCCTCGTCGAAGCCGAGCTGGTCGAGGCGGACCACCAGCTCCAGATCGCGCTCGAGCGCCAGGGTCGGGCTCTGTCCCACGGGGTGGAACGGGGCGAGGAAGATGCCGAAGTCGAGGGGCCGGTCCATCCGCGAAGTCTACGACGGCCCGGCTGCACGCAGCCGGGCCGGATGGGATCGGGCCGGATGGGATGATGTGTGCGTGGTGCCGCCCGTCGTGGGTGAGGGCACGACGCGCCTCCCGACGTTCGTGCTGGGCGTGCTGGCGATGCTGCTGGGCTTCGCCGTGATGGTCCGGTGCGCGGTCGTGCTGTTGGTGGACCTGGTGGCGAGCCCGGTCCGGATGGGCGCCGCGGCGGGCGCCCACTGGCTGTCGGCACCCGGCCGGCGGGGCCGCGTCGGCGACGGAGAGGCACGCCCCCGACAGCGTCCCCCATGAGCATCAGGGCCAGCGGGCCCGGGGCCGGGGGCCGATGATCCACATCGGGTCTCCTCCCGCCGGAGCCGTCCCGGGGCGGACAGATCGACTATGATATATACCATGGCAGATATAGCCGGGAGTCGGCCGGCATCCGCGATCCGGGGAGTGCGGGGGCACGGCAGCCCGCCCCGGCGCCCGGCGCCCGGCCGCGGCGCTGATGCCCTCGCCCGCTACGAGCGCACCCGGACCTCGATCATGGTCGGCAGCGCGGTGCGCGCCGCCCGCCTGCGTGCCGGGGTCAGCCAGACCGAGCTGGCGGCACGGGCGGGGACCAGCCAGCCGGCCATCGCCCGCCTCGAGAAGGGGATGGTGTCGCCGACGGTGATCTCCCTGGACCGCATCGCCCGGGCCCTCGGCGCCGACCTCGTGATCGACTTCGAGCCCCAGCGCTGAGAAGCCCGGCGCGTGCTTCCCCTCGGTTCGTCCGCGGGGGCGCACCCGGCCATCGGCCGACGAGGGCGAGGGAGCCCGCGGGGGTCCCCCGACAGCGCGTGCGGACCGGGGCGGCTACGACAGTGCGCCCAGCCCCAGCAGCCACGCCAGGTTGCCGGCGTAGAGCTGGTCGCCGGCGCGACCGTCCATCGGGCCGGCCACGCGTTCGTAGTCGGCCACAGGACGGGCGATACCCTCGGCGTGCGGATAGTCGCTCGAGAACATGAACATGTCCTCGCCGACCTCGTCCACCAGCCGGCGAGGATTCTCGTAGCAGAACGCCGCCACCCGGACGTGGCGCCGGATGAAGTCGCTCGGCCGCTGCTCGAGCCGTGCGAGGGGCCGGCCGTTGAAGCGGGCATGGAAGTCGAACCCTCCGTCCAGCATCACGAGGAACCACCCGACCCACACCGACGAGAGCTCCATCACCCCGATCTTCAGGTCCGGGTGCCGGGCGAACACGCCGTTGATCGTCAGGTCCGTGAGAGCGACCGCCGGCGCGCTCCAGATGAACACCGACGAGAGCACCGGGGCCACGGGGTCGGGGTCCGCCTCGTACCAGGCGTCGTGGAACGGCTGGGGAAAGGCGGCCACGTGGAACACCGGCACGATGCCGTGGTCCACGAACGCCGCCCAGGCGCGGTCGAGGTCGGGATGCGACAACGGTCGTCCGTCGACGAGCGACGGCGCCATCATGGCCAGCCGCACGCCCGCGGCCGCCAGCGTGGCCAGCTCGTCCTCCAGCCAGTCGAGGGCGCGCAGCGTCACGTGCGCGACCGGGTACAGCCGACCGGCCGCGCCCCCGGCGACCTCGGCCGCCCACCGGTTCCACGCCCGCATGTTGGCCAAGGTCTCGGGCAGCCGGTCCTCGAGTGGCCGCTCCCACAGCAGCCCGTAGTTGGGGAACACCACGGACGCGTCCAGGCCGAAGTCGTCGAGCTGGCGGACACGGGCCTCGGGGTCCCAGAAACAGCGGGGGAGTGCCTCGTCGAAGGGGACGTCGGGTGGCTCGCCGCGTCGCACCCGTTCCCGGTAGGCGCCCATGGCGGTGACATCTCCTGGATGGTGGATCTCGGCCAGGTGGACGCGCCTGCCTCCCTGGACCAGCCACGGGTGCCCGAGGTCGTCGTCGACGATCCCGATGGCGTGGTGGCGGTCGGTCGGGTCCATGTAGCGCACCCACAGGTCACGGGTCTCGTAGAGGTGCGTGTCGGCGTCGATCCTCGTCCGTCGCACCAGGTGTCCCTCCGTGTCCGGGGCGGTGCACCCGGGGGTCGGCACCCACGACCGCCACCGCCGACCGCGATCCTCGCGCCCGGCGGTGACTGCTGCACGCAGACGGGGCCGCCGCGGGGATGCACTACCGTGGACCCGGATGCGCAAGACCGTCGTCGGGGTGGCCGTCACCCTCGTGGGGCTCACGGTCGGCGCCTGCGGGTCGTCGAGCACTGCGACGCCCACTGCGCACGTCGGTGACCTGGCGGGCAAGACGCCGGCGCAGGTCCTGTCGGCGGCGGTCGCCGCGGCCCGGGCCCAGCGAACCGCCCATTACGTCATGACCGCGCACAACGGCGGGCAGACCCAGACCATCAGTGGGGACGCCGGCCCCAGCGAGGGCCAGCAGACGGTCAAGCAGGGCACGCAGCAGATCAAGGTGGTCTACGTGGCGAGCGTCGCCTACGTCCAGGGCAACGCCGGCGGCCTGAGCTCGGTCATGGGCCTGAAGGCCGCCACCGCGAACACCTTCGCGGGGAAGTGGATCGCCATCCACAAGACCGACGGCGGTCTCTACAGCTCGATCGCCCAGAGCGTGACGCTGGTCAGCACCCTGACGCAGCTCGAGCCCAGCGGCAACCTGACCCTGACCGGGCTCGCCACCGTCGCGGGGCGGCAGGTGATCGGCGTGCGCGGCGGGCTGCCCGGCCAGGCCCAGTCGGGGGTGACGGGGTCGGCCACCTACTTCATCGCCACCACCCACCCCACGCTGCCGTTGCGCTTCAGTGGGCAGGTGAAGAGCGGCACGCAGTCGGCGCTCGACGACGGGTCGTTCAGCAAGTGGGGCGTTCCCCTGCACCTGAGCGCGCCGACGACGACGGTGCCGTTCTCGTCGATCCCCACGAGCTGACGGCCGCGGCCGTCGACGCCCGCCACGCTCCGGGTGCTGGTGACCGGTGCCGTCAGACCCGTGCAACAGACCGGTGCGGTCAGACCGGTGCGTTCAGACGGCGGCGGCCGCCGGCAGGGGAGCGGCGAGCCCGCGGCGGGGGAGGATGATGTCGTCGATGAGGCCGTAGTCCATCGCCTCGTGCGCCGTCATGAAGTAGTCGCGGTCGAGGTCCTGCTCGACCTGCTCGAGCGGGCGCCCGGAGTGATGGGCGATGACCTCGGCCATGCGGCGCGTCATCGACAACACCTCGCGCAGTTGGATCTCCATGTCGCGCGGCGCGCCGCGGGTCCCCGCGGAGCCCTGGTGGATCATGATCTTGGCGCTCGGGAGCGCCAGGCGCTTCCCGGGAGCGCCGCCGCACAGCACCATGGCGGCCGCCGACATGCCCATGCCGACGCACACCGTCGACACGTCGGGGCGGATGTGCTGCATCACGTCGTAGATCGCCATGCCCGCGTACGCCAGGCCGCCGGGGGAGTTGACGTACAGCGAGATGTCCTTCTCCGGGTCCTCGGCCTCCAGGTACAGCAGCTCGGCGATGATGAGGTTGGCGATCTGGTCGTCGACCTCCTGGCCGAGGAACACGATCCGCTCGCGCAGGAGCAACGAGTAGATGTCGAAGGCGCGCTCGCCGCGGGCCGACGACTCGAGCACGGTGGGGATGACCGACTGGAACGGGGCCACGGGATTCCTCCTCCTCGTCGCGGGTGGGCCCCACGATATCTCATTTGCGAGATATCACATTCGAGCTATGCTGGCCTCGGGCGTGGGGCACGAGGAGGTCCCGTGACGGCGCGTCGACATGAACCGGTGTTCCCCGGGTTCCGGGAGATGGCGCAGCGGCGCAAGGACCTCAGCGCCGAGCTGGTGACCAGGCGCCGGGCCATCGGTCTGTCGCAGACCCAGGTGGCGGCTCGCATGGGCACGTCCCAGTCCGCCGTGGCCCGGCTCGAAGCGGGGGAGGCCGACGTCCGGCTCTCCACCCTGGAGCGCTACGCCGAGGCCGTCGGCCTCGAGCTCGATTGGCAGCTGGGGGCGCCCCGACCATGACCGTGCCACCGGGCCCGGACGGCCGCGACGCCCCGTGGCGCCGGACGGCCCGTGACCAGCTCTTCGACCAGCGCGTCGTCTTCCTGTGGGGCCCGCTCGACGACGCCCACGCGGGGCAGCTGGCGGCCGAGCTCATGACCCTCGACGCCACCGGCGACGACCCGGTGCACCTCCACGTCGACAGCCCGGGCGGCTCCCTGGAGGCCGCCTTCTGCGTCATGGACGTCATCGACCTGCTGGGGGTGGAGGTCACGGCCACGTGTGTCGGCCAGGCGGCCGGGACCGCCATCGGCCCTCTGGCCGTGGCCCATCACCGCCGGGCCACCCCGCACGCCCGCTTCCGGCTGTCGGAGCCCGTCCTGGCCCACACGGGCACCTCGACGGACCTGGCGTCGTGGGCGGCCAGCCAGCACGACCAGTTCCGGCGGTTCTGCGAGCGGGTGGCGGCGGCGGTCGGGGGGGCACCGGAGGAGCTGGCGCGGGACCTGTCGAGCGGCCGTTCCCTCGACGCCGACGAGGCCCGCCGGTACGGCCTCGTGGACGAGATCTGCGGCCCGGTGGCACGCGTGTACCCGATGCCCGGCCGCCCGCTCGGCTTTCGCTCCCGGTCCTGACCGCCGCGGTGCGGGGGGGCGGGCCGAGGGCCCGGGCAACCCCTCTCGGCTCGACGACGCGACGACGACCCGTCATTTCGTGCCGGATTCGTGCCTAGTAACTTTACATAAGATACATTATCGGCGGTTCTGTGGGAGCAGCCGGCGTGAATCATCGGTGCGCCGATGTGCTGTTCCCACCGGCCTCCGGGGGCCGCCCCCGGGCCCCCGGGCCCTCGGCCCCGTGCAGCCGCGTGTCAGCTCGTGGCGAGATGCGCCCCGAACCACGCCAGGGTGCGCTGCCAGGCATCGGTGGCGGCGTCTTGCTTGTAGTCCGGACGGGCGTCGCAATGGAACCCGTGGCCGGCCTCCGGGTAGCGCACGATGTCGGTGTCCACGGGTGCGGCGGCCACGGCGGCACGCAGCTTCTCGACGTCCTCGACGGGGATCCCCTTGTCCTCGTCCCCGTACAGGCCGAGCCACGGGGCCTGCAGGTCGGCGGCCAGGTCGAGCTGGGACGCCATGCCGAAACGCCCCTCGGCGATGCCCCCGCCGTAGAAGGTCACGGCGGCCCCCACCCCGCGGCGCACCGCCACCAGGAAGGCCACCGTCCCGCCCATGCAGAAGCCGACCACCCCGGTCCGGGAGGGACCGAACCCGGCCTCGTGCAGATAGCCGAGGGCGGCGTCGACGTCGTTGAGGAGCCCCTCCTCGGACAGCCCCTGGAAGTGCGGCATCAGCTTGTCGAAGTCCCCGTAGCCCAGCACGGGGTCGCCGGTGCGGTGGAAGAGGTGCGGGGCCACGGCCCGGTAGCCGGCCGCCGCGAAGCGCCGGGTGACGGCCTCGATGTGATGGTTCACCCCGAAGGCCTCCTGCACCACGACGACCGCGCCGCGTGCCTCGCCGTCGGGCTCGACGTCGTACAGCCCCATGTCGCCGTCCGCAGTCGCCAATGTCACCGTCGTCGCCATCGACCCTCCTCGCCGTTGTGCCCGCGCCAAGGCTTCCCACGTGCACGCGCCGACCGACCCACGATCACGTACCCCTACGAAGGCTCGGCCAGCTCCTGGTCCATGGAGTCGAGCACCGACCCGACGAGGAGCCGACGACGAACCGGGTCCAGCGTCGGTTCGACAGCGTCCTCGCCCACACGCACACGGTACTCAGTGCCGGGGGACCCACATCGACCCACCACGCGTGTCCGGACGGACATATCATAATTGGTATTCCCTGCTGTCCGCTCCCCGGGGGCGCCCTCGGCACCGCGCCACGCCCCTCCCCCAGGGCCGGCGCCACCGCGCTCCTCGGTGGCTTAATCTGCCCGCGATGGCCACCGCCGTCTTCCTCCACGCCCACCCCGACGACGAGGCGATCCAGACGGGCGGCACCATGGCCCGCATGGCAGCCGACGGCCACCGGGTCGTCCTCATCACGGCCACCCGGGGGGAGCTCGGCGAGGTCCCCGACGGGCTGCTGGCGTCCGGTGAGACCCTGGCCGAGCGCCGGGCCCGGGAGCTGGCGGCGTCCTGCGACGTGCTGGGGGTGGCCCGCCACGAGTACCTCGGCTACGGCGACTCGGGGATGGTCGGTGAGCCCACCAACGAAGACCCGGCGTGCTTCTGGCGGGCCGACATCGACGAGGCCGCGGCTCGCCTGGCCGCCATCCTCGACGACGAGCGCGCCGACGTGCTCGCCACCTACGACGAGAACGGCGGGTACGGCCACCCCGATCACATCCAGGCGCACCGCGTCGGGCTGCGGGCTGCGGAGATGGCGGGGACCTCGCGCGTGTTCATGGCCACGATCAACCGCGACTACCTGCTCGAGCTGGCCGGGCGCGCCGACGAGATCGGCCTGCCGATGCCCGACGAGCAGCGCGACTTCCTGCACACCCTGGGCGTGCGCGGCCACCGGATCACCACCGAGGTGGACGTGAGCGGCTTCCTCGACCGCAAGCGCCGGGCCATGGAGGTCCATGCCAGCCAGATCGGTGACACCTCGTTCTTCCTGAGCATGCCGCCCGAGGCCTTCGCCGCGGTGTGGGGCACCGAGTGGTACGTCAGGGTCGGCGCCGTGGCGCCCCGGGGCGCCGCGCACCTCGAGGACTCGCTCCTCGGCCCGGCCCAGGGCTGATGGCGCCCGGCGGCGACGGCGACGGCGCCAACGCGCCGGGCATCGTCGCCGGGGAGCGCGACACCCAGCTGGCCTTCCTGCGCTATCTGCGCGCCGGCGTCGACCGCAAGCTCGAGGGACTGTCCGACGACGACGCCCGGCGCGCCCTCGTGCCCTCGGGCACCACCCTGCTGGGGCTGGCCAAGCACCTGGCTTTCGTCGAGGTGTACTGGGCGCAGCGGCGCTTCCTGGGGGCGCAGATCACCACCGACGGCGACGGGTTCGCGCTCGCCGACGACGACACCGTGGCCTCGGTGCGCCGCGCCTACGCAGAGGCCGCCCGACGCACCGACGACATCGTGGAGGCCTGCGACGACCTGGACCGGCCACTCGCCCGCGGCAGCCACGGCCTCACCCTGCGCTGGATGCTCGCCCATCTGGTGGAGGAGACGGGGCGCCACGCCGGGCACGCCGACATCCTGCGCGAGCTGCTCGACGGGGCCACGGGCCGCTGACGGCCGCTCCCCCGCCGGCCGCCTCCGTTCCCCCGCCGGCCGCCCCGGTCCCCCCCGACGCGACGGCACCGCCGCCGTGGCGTCAGCTGGCGGGGGCCAGCGCCAACGTCGCCGTCACGGTGAACTTCTGCTGGCCGCGGTAGATGGTGACCTTCACCTGGCGCCCCGACGCCGAGGCCTGCACGTCGTTGGTGAGCTCCTGGGCCGACCCCACCGCCTTGCCGTTGAACGCCACGACGACGTCGCCGGTCTTGATGCCGGCCGAGTCCGCCGGCGAGCCGGTCACCACCGACACCACCAGCGCGCCCGACGCCGGCACGAGCCCGTAGGCCTGCTGCTGCTGGGGCGTCTCGTCGGTCACCTCGACGCCGAGGTAGGGCTTCGACACGCCGGCGGTGCCCCCGCTGCGCAGGGTGCCGAGCAGGCCCTGGATGGTCGACGAGGGGATGGCGAAACCGATGTTCTGCGCCGGCGCGTTGCCCGTGCTCGACGAGGCGACCGCCGTGTTCATGCCCACCACCTGTCCCGCCGAGTCGACCAGGGGCCCACCGGAATTGCCCGAGTTGATGGCGGCGTCGGTCTGGATCATGTTGTGCAGCGTCTCGCCCGAGGTGCCCGTGTCGCCGGCCTGCACCGTGCGCCCGAGAGCCGAGACGATCCCCGACGTGACCGTGGGCGTGCCCGCCGACAGGCCGAGGGCGTTGCCGATGGCGATGACGGCGTCGCCGACCTGGAGCTTGGTGGAGTCCCCGAACGTCACCGCCTGGAGGTCGGCCGGCGGCGAGTCGATCTTGAGCAGGGCCACGTCGCTCGAGGGGTCGGCGCCCACGAGCGTGGCCGGCAGCGCGGTGGTCTGGCCGTAGAGGTTGACCGTGATGGTGGTGGCGCCCGAGATCACGTGGTTGTTGGTGACCACCTCGCCGGTGGTGGTGATGATCATCCCCGTCCCCTGGTCCTCGACCGGGCCGGCGCCGAAGAGCGCACCCCCGGAGGTTCCCGGGCCCTTGGCGTCGATGGAGACCACCTCGGGCAGGACGCTCTTCACGATCGTGGGGATCTGGGCGCCCCCGGCGAGCGCCGGCCCCGGCGACACCTGGCCGACCTTGACGGTGGGGGCGGGGCCGGAATTGCCGTTCCCCGTCCCGACGGCCTCGGCGATGCCCGCCCCGGCGGCCCCGCCGACGAGCGCGGCCACCACGGCGACCACCACCCATGACGGGGTGCGGCGCGCCGCCGGTGCCGGCGGCGCCGCCGGCGGCGCCCCCCAGGGCGTTCCCGGCATCGGGGGCGCGCCCGGCGTGACGGGAGGGACGCCCGGCGGCGGCCACCCCGGCGCCGGGGGCGCGTCGGCGGCCCGCCACACCGGGACGGTCGGGGTCTCGGCGGTGGGCGAGGCCCACGGTGTCGCGGGTGGGGCCGCGGGCGGCGTCCACGGTCCGCCCGGCACGGCCACGGGGGCGACGGCGGCGCCCGGTGCGCCCCCGGGCGTGGGCGGGGTCGGGGCGGGCGGCGACGCGGCGGGGGTGCCCTGCGCCGGCGCCCACTGCCCGGCCTGGCCGGGGATGGTCACGGGGGCGTCGAGGTGGCCTGTGGTGTCACCGAGCGCAGGGGGTGGGACGGGCGTCGACTCGGTGCCGTGGGCCGCATCGTCCTCGCGCCTGTCGTCCACGATCGCGCTCCTGTCCTCGGGCCGGGAATCGCCCGACCGGGCCCCTCGCCACCCGTCAGACTAGGGAACCGCTGCGGTCGATCGGGCGGGATTGGCCATATTCTCAGAACCTCCACAGCATCCGGACGACCTCGCGCCGGCGCTCTCACCCAGCAGGGTTCTCACGGTGTCGGCGCCGACGGTAGCGTGGGCGACCGGCATGTCTCGCAGAATCGACATCGAGCTCACCAGCAGCCGTGACGACGGCACGTGGACCTGGCGCGCCCCGGGGGCTCGCCAGCCGCGCGGAGCGCTCGACGGAGCCCTCCTCCCCGACGGCGCCAAGGTCGGCGACGTCCTGCGGGCCGACGCCGACTTCGACCTCGAGGGCATCGTCGTGACGTCCGTGCTGGCGCCCAAGGCCGAGGCGCGCCCCGAGCGCGTGGCGCGCATCGAGATCATCGGCTCCGGGCGCGACGCCGCGCCGGGCGGTGTCTCGGTGGTGCTGGCCCCCGGCGGGCGGCGGCGCGACGAGGGCGAGCGCGGGGCCCGCCCCCGGCGCGGCGGCCCGTCGCGCGGCCGCGAGGGACGCGGGGACGGCCACGACGGCGCCGGTCGCGACGACCAGCGCGGCCGCGGGCGCGACCTACCGGGCGCCCGCCCCGCACGCGAGGGCGGCGCGCCCCGTGGGGAGCGTGCCCCACGACCCGACGGGGCGGCGCGCGGCGACCGGCCCGAGCGCGGCGCCCGGCCCGAGCGCGGCGACCGGCCCGAGCGAGCCGGAGCCGGCGGTCGACCCGCTCGACCCGGGCGCGACGACCGGACGCGCCGGCTCCAGGTGGTGTCGACCAACCGCAACGCCGCGCTGGCCGAGCTGCGCCCCGAGCAGCTGCCGGTGGCGGAGCAGCTCCTGCGCGGCGGCATCCCCGCCGTCCGCCATGCCATCGAGGAGCAGAACGCCCGCGCCCGCTCCGAGGGGCGCGCCGAAGTGTCGCCCGAGCCCCTCCTCACCATGGCCGAGGAGCTCCTGCCTCGGATGAACCTGGCCGCGTGGAAGGACCGGGCCGTCGCCGCGCGCAATGCCGGCAAGGACGCCCCGCTGCGCGAGGTCCGCTCCGTGGTGGCGTCGGCGTCCACCGTCAGCCTCGACGACGAGGGCCGCGAGATGGTCGGCGCGCTGCGCGAGGCGCTCCAGGCCCGCGTCACGGCGCTGCGCGACGGATGGCTGGCGCGCATCGTCGCCGCCCTCGACGACGGGCGGGTGGCGGACGCGCTGCGCGTGTCGTCGCGCCCGCCCGAGCCCGCCGCCCGCGTGCCGGCGGAACTGGCCGTGCGCCTGGCCGAGGCCGCCGGCGGCGCCATGGCGCCCGGGCTCTCGGAGGCGGACTGGCTGGCACTGCTCGACGCCGTCGTCGACTCCCCCGTGCGGCGCACCGTGAAACCGGCGGGGCTCCCCGAGGGCGCCGGCGAGGAACTCCGTGTCGCGGCGCGACGCGCCGCCGGCATCGTGCCCGAGGTGGCCCGCCTGCTCGGGCTCCCGATCCCCCCGCCGCCCGGACCCCGACGGCCGACGGCGTCCGGCGTCCGCGGGTCGTGACCCGGCAGGCCTGACGGCCCGACGCGGGGGTCAGTCCAGGACGCCGTGCGCCCGGAGGAACTCCTCGAGCCCGTCCACGAGCGCCACCGCGGGCACCTCCGCCAGCGCTACCCACGCCACCGCGGCGGCGTCGTCCCCGGCGACCGGCGCGGGCGCGTCGCTCGGCACGTCGACCACGAAGTCGAGGATGACGAAGTGGTGGTCGGGCCCGATGCGCTCGACCCACCCGAGCATGGGCCCGCAGCGCACCACCACGCCCGTCTCCTCACGGACCTCGCGCTCGACGGCGGCGGCGAGCGCCTCACCGGGCTCCACCCGTCCGCCCGGCACCGTCCAGCGGCCGGCCTGGGGGGGGTTCGCCCGCTGCACCAGCAGGAGCCGGCGCTCGACGACCGCTACTCCCCCGACGGCCACCACCGGCCCCGCCCCCGACCCGGCCGGGGCGACGGGCATCGTCACCCCAAGAGCCGGTGCATCGTGATGAGGCGCGCCTTGAACCCGGCCGCCTCGAAGAAGCCCTTGGTCGACCGGTCGCCGGGCAGCGCGCTGGCGTCGACCCCCCGGCAGCCCGACGCCGTGAACCACGCCACGAGGGCGTCGAGCAGCGCCCGGCCCACGCCCACGCCGCGGGCACCCGCCGCCACGAAGCATCCGTCGACGATCCCGATGGAGGCCTCCCCCACGGGGTCCACCCGCCCGGTCGCCAGCCCCACCACGACATCGTCGATGGTCCCCACGAGCACCTGGCGACGGGGGTCGGCGAGCAGCCGGTCGAGCCCCCCCGGCCGCAGCAGCGCCTTGGCCAACAGGCCGCTCTCACGCCGCACGAAGAGCGCACCCCCGCGGGCCTCCTGGAGCTCGTGGAGCGCCTCGCGGCACAGCTCCGCGCAGCGGTCCCCGTCGTGGCGCGCCGCCGGGCGAGTCGCCTCCACGGACCCCCGCCTCGCGCCGGCCTAGGGCTGCGCGCCGTCCGCCCCGGTGAGCAGCTGCTCGACGCGGTGCAGGATGGTGCGCCGGTGGCGGTGGGTGGCCTCGTACGCACGCACGTCCTCGAGCTCACCGGGCGACAACCCTTCGAGGCGCTGCACCACCTGCGAGGCCGACAGGCTGTCGTAGCCGGGGATGGCGAGCGAGGGCGGCGGGCCGCTGCCGTTGACGGGCACGTGCCCCGGCGCGTGGTCCGGCGCACCGGGCCCGGGGGGAGGCACCGGTGCCTCGGCGGAGCGCGCCGGCGGCTCGGGCTCAGGTCGCGACACGGCGCCCGTGTCGCTCCCCGCCGCGCCGCGCCGCTCTCCGAGCTTCCCGAGTGTCTGCTCCACCTGGCGCCGGCCCATCTGGAACGCGACCTGCCCGACGAGGCGGGCGGTGTGCACCTGGCCCTCCAGGCGATGCCGGCCCTTCTCGACGAGCCCGGGGAATTCCTCGACGACGGTGACGGCCAGCCCGGCGGGGCCGAAGACCACCAGCTCGAGCAGGCGCTCCTTCGGGGACCGCTGCCCGGTCACCGTCCGCCCCCCTGCGGCCGGGCCGGGTCCGGGGCCACCGTCAGACGCAGTCGCGGCACATCCCCTTCTCCGGATCGGCCAGCTGGCTGGAGTGTTTGACCAGGAAGCAGGAGCTGCACACGAACTCGTCGGGCTGCTTGGGGAGGACCCGCTCGGAGATCTCGGAGCGGTCGTCGGGCTCGGCGACCTCCTCGTCCTCGGCCTCCTCCTCCTCGACGACCAGGCGTTCCTTGAGGATCTCGTCGAGGCTGGCCTCGACGTCCTCGTCGTCGACCTCCTCTTCCTCCTCCTCGCCCTCCTCGGGGACGACGGCGACCGGGACGGCGGTGGGCTCGACGGCATCGGCGTCCTCGGTGTCGACGTCCGCGCCGATGGCGTCGTCGTCGTCCTCGTCGACGAGGGCCTCGTCGAGGTCGTCCTCGTCGAGCTCCTCGTCGATCAGCTCCTCGTCGGCGAGGTCGTCGAGCTCCACGGCTTCGAGCTCGTCGGGCTCCGCCACGTCATCCAAATCGTCGGCCATTGCTGTGCGTTATTCCCTCTGGGTCGTCAGACGCCGCGGGAGCATACCGGTTCCCATCCGTCGCGCCGACACATCCCGGACGGCGCCCGGGGCGCCGGTCCGGGCCGGTGTGCCGGTGTCGCCCGGGGTGCGTGTTCCGGGGCGGCAGGGCCCGGGGACCTTTGGTGCCATCTCCACCTGCCGGCCACCGCCGGGGTGATGGTGGGACGTTCTCTACTCGGTCCCTCGGGCCACCCTCCGCCTCTCACAGCATCCCCCCCTCGCCACCCGCTCAGCCGGGAGACCGGCCGAGCAGCCGCAGGGGCGTCTGGGACTGGGCGCACAATACGCGCAGCGCTCGCGAGGTCTCAAGCGGCTCTTGCCCGCCGTCACCTGCTGGTTCCCCTATCGCCCCTGGTCACGGGGTGGAGGCCTTCGGCTCGTGAAAAAGTTCCCGCTCGGGCGGGGACGTGGCGGGGACGTGGCGGGGCGCGGCCCCCCGGCGCGGCGTCGGCGCGGCGGTGCGTCAGGTGGGCACGGCCGCCGACCGCCGCGCCTCGGCCCGCCGCTCCGCCCCGAGACGCTCGAGGTCGTGTGCGCCGTGGTCGACGTACGACATGGCCTCGGCGACGAGGCGGTGCCCGGCGTGCTCGGCGACCAGGCGGTGCATGTCCTGCGCGACGGCGCGGTACGCGGGGTGCCCCTGCTCCCCCGACCGCAGCTCCAGGACGTGCATGGCCTCGCGTGCGTTCATCTGCATGACGTAGCGGATCCGGAAGGCGAGCGCCACGGCGTAGGGCGCCTGCACCGGGAACGGCTGGGCCAGGGCGTCGTGGAGCTCCGCCGAGCGTTCCATGGAGCGCTCGTAGGGCTGGGCCAGGCCGGCCTCGGCGACCACGTCGGGCATCTCGAACCCGAGCCCGGGCCCCAGGCCCTGCCACTCGATGGTGAGCATGCGATGGCGCTGCAGGTCGCGAAACGCCCCGTAGTCCGACACCACGTCGAACCGGTACTCGGTGCGCTCGAAGGCCCGGCCCGGGCGGTGGCGGCGGTTGGACCGGTCCCCCACGTAGGCCCGCACGATCGACCGGCGCTCCTCGGCCCCGAGCGCCCGCACGCGGCGCAGGACCTCCTCGTCGGGCAGCGTGGTGAACGGGTAGCACATGGCCGCCACCACCTTGTCCTCGCCCTCGGGGTCCCAGTCGACGAGCCGCACGCCCGACACCTGCGAGCGCGGCGTGCCCTGGGCGTCGGGCCACAGTCGCCGGACCACGTCGTCGGTGCGCTCCCGGGTGTCGGCGAGGTACTCGGACCACACTCCCCCGCGCTCGGGCATGTCGACGCGCTGGAGGAACGACGGGATCACCTTGCGCAGCTCCTCGAGCATGAGGTCCGCGTACCGGCGAGCCTCGGGGAGCGGGTGGGCGCGCATGCGCAACAGCAGCATCTCGTAGGACTGGCCGGTCCCGTAGATGCCGACGTTGGAGAGCGACGCCGCGGGCAACAGCCCCCGCAGCGCGTCGAGCGCCTTGGCGCGGATCGACTGGCGGTAGACGAAGTCGGAGTCGCCGGCCTCCTGCGGGAAGCGCTTGCCGAGCCACGCCTGCAGCTCGGGCAGCGACGACCGGTAGGTGTCGAACATCCGGTCCATGTCGCCCACATAGCGCGCCCCGAGCGCCGACTCGAGCACGTCGGGGTCGCGGTGGTAGCGGTAGTGGCCCGTGGTCAGGCGGCTGTCGTAGGGGACGTAGCGCGTCGACTGCTCGAGGTACGCCATGAGCCGGCCCCACTCGAGCACCTTGGTCAGCACGTTCGACGCCTGCTCGCAGGCCAGGTGCACGCCGCCCAGCTGGGCCACCGAGTCGTCGCCGTACTCGAGGAACACCCGGTCGTAGAGCTCTTCGGCCCGCCGCAGCCCGACGGTGGCGTCCACCCCGGCGTCCCCGCTCACGTCCAGCTCACCGACGAACTCGTCGAGGAAGAGCCGGCGCAGGCTCTTGGCCGAGCGCGAGTAACGGGCGAACAGGGCGCCTTTGACGACCTCGGGCAGGTTGACCAGGGCGAACACCGGTCCGTCGACGTTCGTGACGTACCGGCGGAGGACCTCTACCTCGTCGTCGGTGAAGCGCTCCTCGGCGTAGGGGAACATGGCCCCGGCAACACTACGACCGGCCGCCGGGCGAGGTGGCGGACCCCGGTCGGCCTGCCCCGTCGCCACCTCCGGGGCCCGCACCCGCACCCTCGGGGCCCTCGCCGGGGGGCGGTGCGGCGTCGTCGGCGGCGATCAGCTCGGAGGCGACGGAGACCGCCACCACCCCCCGTTGGAGGGACTCGGCCGCCGCCCGGGCGGTCGCCGCGGTCTCGGGGCGGGGGCTCACCACGGCCAGCTGCCGCAGGAGGTCGACGAGCTGCTTGACGTTGCGCACGAAGTCGCCGGGGGCGAGCTCGGCCCGCTCGAGGACGTGCTCCAGGCGCTGCCCGCGGGCCCAGCGCCACGCCACATCGGCCAGCCCCTCGTCGGGCGCACGTGTGCGCGGCAGGTGGGCGGCCTCCTCCTCGGCGCGCAGGCGCTCGCCCAGGGCGGCCAGCGAGGCCAGGCGCGGCCGCAGCGCCCGCGGGGGGTTGGGCACGGCGGCCGCGCGACCCGGCCGGGTCTCGAACGTGCAGGCCGACACCACCGCCGCCAGGCCGGGCGCGTCCAGGCCGTCGAAGATCCCCGCCGTCAGGGCCTCGGCCACCAGGAGGTCGGACTCGTGGTAGATCGACGCCAGCAGCGCGCCGCGCGCCGTCAGCCGCCACGCCGCCAGCTCCACGTACCCGAAGCGGTCGAGCAGCCGCAGGGCCCGGTCCAGGCGCTCGGACAGGGCGTGGTGGTGGCGCTGGTCGAGGAACTGGGCGAAGGAGCGGTCCAGCACGAAATGGGCCTGGTCCACCGGGTAGCGGCGCACGAGGTTGACGGCGAGGTTGTACGTGGGCCGGAACGACGACCGCAGGTCGGGCGTGGGCGACGTGGCCAACGAGGCCGCCGCGGCCACCGACACGCCTGGGGACCACACGACCACGGCGTGGCCGACGGCGTCGAGGCCCCGGCGCCCGGCGCGCCCCGTCATCTGCGCGTACTCCCCCGACGTGAGCCCGCTGCGCCCGTGCGCACGGATCTTCGTGAGGCGCTCGATGACGACGGTGCGCGCCGGCATGTTGATGCCGAGCGACAGGGTCTCGGTGGCGAACACCACGCGGAGCAGCCCCGCGGAGAAGCAGTCCTCCACCGCTTCGCGCAGTGCGGGGATCATCCCGGCGTGGTGCGACGCCAGGCCGGCCTCGAGCCCGGCGGCCCACGGCCCGTACCCGAGCACGCGCAGCTCGTCGTCGGGGAGGCCCTCGGTGTGCTCTTCGCACCGGCGTCGGATCTCGGCGCGCTCCTCGGCGGTGGTGAGGCGGATCCCGTCGGACAGGCACTGGGCCACGGCGTCGTCGCAGGCCGCCCGCGAGAAGATGAAGACGATGACCGGCAGCATCGACAGGTCGTCGAGGGCCTCGACGAGCTCGCCACGACGAGGGCCCGCCAGGCGGGCGTGGCGCAGGCCCCCGGGGCGGCGCGCCATGCGGGTGACGCGCTGGTCGAGAGCGACGGCCTGCGGCGTCACCTTGCCCCCGGCGACCAGGGGGACCAGGTCGACGCGGCGGGTGCCCTTCTCGGCGATGGCCAGGTGCTGGCGCAGCTCCACGGGCCGGCGCTCCTCGACGATCACGTCCGTCGGCCCGCGCACGCTCGCCAGCCACGCCCCGAACTGCGCGGCGTTGGACACCGTGGCCGACAGGCACACGAACACGACCTCGGGCGGGGTCAGGATGAGCACCTCCTCCCACACCGAGCCGCGGTAGGGGTCCTGGAGGTAGTGCACCTCGTCGAGCACCACCAGGCCGAGGCGGGCGAGCTGCGGCGAGCGGGCGAAGAGCATGTTGCGCAGCACCTCGGTCGTCATGACGACGACGGCGGCGTCGGGCTGGTGCGACAGGTCGCCGGTCAGCAGGCCGACCCGCCCCGGCCCGTACACGGCGGCCAGGTCGCCGAACTTCTGGTTCGAGAGCGCCTTGAGCGGGGTCGTGTAGAAGGCCCGGCGCCGCTCGGCGAGCGCCCGGTCCACGGCGTAGTCGGCGACGACCGTCTTCCCCGAGCCGGTCGGGGCCGACACGAGGATCGACCGGCCGGCCTCGAGGACGTCGAAGGCGGCCTCCTGGAAGGCGTCGGGCCGGAACCCGAGCCGGGCCACGAAGGCGGCGCGCCGGCCGTCGTCCGCGGGGCTCGTCGTCACGGGGCTCGTCGTCACGGGGCTCGGCGCCTCAACGGCGCAGGAGCTTCCCGATGACGATCGACACCTCGTAGAAGACGTAGAGCGGCGCGGCCAGGGCCAGCATGGAGAACGGGTCGCCGCTCGGGGTGATGAACGCCGCGAACACGACGATGAGCACGATGGCCCACCGCCGCCACGACGCCAGGCGCTCGGGCCGCAGGACCCCGGCGAGCTCGAGCGACACCAGCACCACCGGGAACTCGAAGGTGAGGCCGAAGACCGTCATGAGCGCCACGATCAGGCCGAGGTACTTGTTGGGGTCGTAGATCTGCTGGAGCGACGGCCCCCCGACGTTCTGCAGGAATTTCAGCGCGTGCGGGAACGAGATATAGGCGAGGACCGCTCCCCCGCTGAAGAGGAGGATCGACGAGAAGATGAAGGGCAGGGCGTAGCGCTTCTCGTTGCGGTGCAGGCCCGGCGTGATGAAGCGCCACAGCTCCCACAGCACGATCGGCGACGCCAGGAAGAGGCCGCCGTAGGTCGACAGCTTGATGCGCAACGACAAGCCACCGAGCGGGTCGGTGACGTACAGCTTGCAGTGCCGTGGCCCCGCCACCCGGCAGTACGGCGACTGCAGGAAGTGCAGGATGTCCGGGTACACGATGAAGGCCACCGTGGCGGCCACGGCGAACGCGAAGACCGACACGAGGAGCCGTCGGCGCAGCTCGGCCAGGTGCTCGCCGAGCGTCATGGCATCGGGTGTCGGCCGCAGTGAGCGGCCGCGGAACGGGATCCGGAGTCGGGCGACCATGGGCGGGGCCGATGGCGCCGGTCAGTTCATGCTGGGGTCGTCGGGCACGGCCGGGAACGCGCCGGGCCCCGCCGCTCCCGCGGCCCCCGATGCCGCCGCCGGGCCGGTGGCCGTGCCCGCCGCGCCGGTGGCGGCCGACCCGTTGGCAACCGACCCGCTCGCAACCGACCCGTTCTCGGCTGCGGATCCGTTCGTCGACCGGTTCTCGGCCGCGGCGCCGCTCGCCGCAGGGGCGCCGTCGGCGCCCGGCGCGCCGTCGGGCGGCCCCGTGGCACCCGCCGCCACCGGGTCGGTCGCCCCGTCGGCCCCGTCGGCCGCGGCCCGCTCGTGCTCGTCGGCCAGGCGGTCGAGGAAGGCGAACGGCGACCGCACGGCCTGGGCCACTTCGTGCGTCGGGGGGAGGTTCGGGAACGTCCCGCGCACCTCGCTCTCGATCTTGCTGCGCCAGCCGCGCAGGTCGTGCCACGCCGCGCCCAGCTGGCGCGCCACCTGGGGGAGCTTCTCGGGCCCCAGGACGATCAGCGCGATGACGAGGATGACCAGCAGTTTCGCCGGGCTCAGGGACAACATGTCGGGCCAAGTGTAGGACCCTGGGCCTCCCTGAACCCGGCGGTCGCACCGGCGCCGGCGCGGCGCGCCCCCGGGCCGGCGTCAGCGCGCCGGGCGCCCGACGGGGGCGGGTGGCATCAGAAGAAGTGCAGCTTCGACAGCGGCCAGATCCGCACCACCACCCGGCCCACGATGAGCGACCGGGGGATGGGGCCGAAGTAGCGGCTGTCCTGCGAGTCCGAACGGTTGTCCCCCATCACGAAGTACTCGTTGGCGGGGACCGTCTGGGGCGTGATGCTGGTCGTGATGGTGCCGTGGACGAGCCACGGCTCCTTGAGCGGTTTCCCGTTGATGACCACCTGGCCCCCCGAGGACGAGATCCGCTCCCCCGGCAGGCCGATGACCCGCTTGACGAGGTCCTTCACCTCGGGGCCGGCGTTCTCGCCCGGGGGTTTGCCGAAGACCACCATGTCGCCGCGGTGCACCGAGTGGAGGTGGTAGCTCAGCTTGTCCACCAGGATCCGGTCGCCGATCATGAGCGTGGGCTCCATCGACGCCGACGGGATGTAGAAGGTCTGGACGACGAAGGTCCGGATGCCCACCGCCACCGCCACCGCCACCACCAGGACCAGGGCCCACTCCACGACCCAGCGGCCCCGGCGCGGGGGGCGCCGGTGCGGGGGCGGTGACGGGGTGCCGGGAGCCCCCGGGGCGCCCGGCGGCGGGGGGGGCGGCGAGACGAAGGGCCCGGCCAGGGTGGACTCGGCCGACCACGGGTGCGACGGCGGCGCCGGGGCCGGCGCCGGGGGCTCGGGGGCCGCCACCTGGGCCACCGTGCCGTTCTGCCCGAAGTCGCGGACCCACAGGGCGTCGAGGGAGCTCGACGACTGCGACGACTCGGGCGGGTCGGAGGCCACGAATTGTCGAGGCTAGTGGACGGCCACCCGCTATTTGCCCCCGCCCGGCCTCACAGGCTGGCGATCAGCTTCTCGACGCGCTCGTCGTGGGAGCGGAAGGGGTCCTTCAGCAGGACCGTCCGCTGGGCCTGGTCGTTGAGCTTGAGGTGCACCCAGTCGACCGTGAAGTCTCGGCGGCGCTCCTTGGCGCGCCGGATGAACTCCCCCCGGAGCCGGGCCCGCGTGGTCTGGGGTGGGCGGTTCATGGCCTCGCTGATGGCCGCGTCGTCGGTCATGCGCTCCATGCGGTCCCGGGCCTCCATGCGGTAGTAGAGGCCGCGGCTGCGGTTCACGTCGTGGTACTGCAGGTCGACCAGGGCGATCTTGGGGTGCCCGAGCGGCAGGCCGTGCCGGGCGCGGTACGCCTCGATCAGCTGGTGCTTGGCCACCCAGTCGCACTCACGCGCCAGGGTCATGGGGTCGGACTCGAGGCCCTTCAGGCAGTGCTCCCACATGTCGAGGGCGCGGTCCTCCTGGGGCGACAGGCCGTGCGAGTCACGGAAGCGCAGGGCCCGGGTGAGGTACTCGGCCTGGATGTCGAGGGCGCTCACCTCGCGCCCGTTGGCGAGGCGGACCTTGCGCCGGCACGTGAGGTCGTGACTGATCTCGCGGATGGCCCGGATCGGGTTCTCGAGGGTCAGGTCCCGCAGCACCGTGCCGGGGTCCTCCAGCATGCGCAGCAGGATGCTCGTCGACCCCACCTTGAGGTAGGTGGCGTACTCGCTCATGTTGGAGTCGCCCACGATGACGTGCAGCCGCCGGAACCGTTCGGCGTCGGCGTGGGGCTCGTCGCGCGTGTTGATGATCGGGCGGCTGCGCGTGGTGGCCGACGACACGCCCTCCCAGATGTGCTCGGCCCGCTGCGACAGGCAGTACACCGCCCCGCGGGCGGTCTGCAGGACCTTGCCCGCGCCCGAGAAGATCTGCCTGCTCACCAGGAACGGGATCAGCACCTCGGTGTAGTGGGCGAAGTCGTCGCGCCGGCTCGTCAGGTAGTTCTCGTGACACCCGTAGGAGTTGCCGGCCGAGTCGGTGTTGTTCTTGAACAGGTAGATGACGCCGCGGATCCCCTCTTCGCGCAACCGGGCCTCGGCCCCGGTGACGAGGTGGTCGAGGATGCGCTCCCCCGCCTTGTCGTGGGCCACGAGGTCGGTGATGGAGTCGCACTCGGGCGTGGCGTACTCGGGGTGGCTCCCCACGTCGAGGTAGAGCCGGGCGCCGTTCTCGAGGAAGACGTTCGAGGAGCGCCCCCAGCTGACGACACGCCGGAACAGGTAGCGCGCCACCTCGTCGGGCGACAGGCGGCGCTGGCCGCGCAGCGTACAGGTGACGCCGTACTCGTTCTCGAGGCCGAAGATCCGCCTGTCCATCGCACCCACGGTAGTGCCGGGCCCGTGCGCCGCAGCGTCTCCCGGGGCGCGACGGCGCAGGACGGGTAGCCTCTCGCGGTGGCCACACCGCTGATGGTCCACCTGACCACCGTGGGATCGACGTTCGAAGCCCGGGTGGTCATGGCGCGCCTGGGGGCCGAGGGCATCCTCACGCAGGTGCTCGGCGCCCGCGAGGGCCCCTATCCCCTGCCCGGGCCCGTCGAGGTGCTCGTCGTCGCCGACCAGGCCGACGAGGCCCGCGAGCTGCTGCTCGCCGACCAGGTGGAGGCGCTCTTCGACGAGGCGCAGGAGGACTCGCCCGGCGACCGCTGACGCCCCCCCCGGGGCGCCGCGCCGGCCCGGGCGGGCCGTGAGGCGGGAGGGCCTAGGCGGAAGGGGTCGGGGCGCCGTCCCCGCCGGGGGCCGCGCCGGCGGCGGCGCCGGCACCACGCCCACCGCGCGAGCCGCTCTTGCGGCCCCCGGCCAGGCGCTCGGCCAGCTCGCCGTGGCCGAGCCGGCGGAAGGCGCGGCGGCCCTGGGCACGCGACAGCACAGCCACCTCGAGGTCGTCGGGGGCGAGGGTGCGGTCCGGCCCGGCCAGCGCGGCGACGGCGGCGCGCAGGGCGGCGTCGAGCGCCCACCCGTCGGCGTAGGACCCGGCGAAGCGGTCCGTGATCGTCTCGGTCTCACCGCCCAGCACGGCGAAGCGGTCCTCGTCGGTGATCGTGCCCTCGTAGGCGATGTGGTACAGCTGGTCCGACTTGCCGTCGGCGCCGAGCTCGGCCACCAGGATCTCGACCTCGAGGGGCTTCATCTCGTGGGTGAAGACCTGCCCGAGGAACTGGGCGTAGAGGTTGGCGAGGGACCGGGCGTCGACGTCCTCGCGGCTGAAGGCGAAGCCCTTGGTGTCGGCGTGGCGCACGCCGGCCACCCGCAGCTGGTCGAACTCGTTGTACTTGCCGACGCCGGCGAAGGCGATGCGGTCGTAGATCTCGCTCACCTTGTGCAGCGAGCGCGACGGGTTCTCCGCCACCATGAGGATTCCGTCGTCGAACACGCACGCCACCAGGGACCGGCCCCGGGCGATGCCCTTCTGGGCGTACTCGGCGCGGTCCTTCATGACCTGCTCGGGCGCCACGTAGAACGGCATGGTCACGGCCCGCCACCTCCGATGCCCCGGCCCACGCCGCGCCGCTGCACGAGCGATGCGAAGCGGTCGGCCACCTCGGTGTCGCTCACACGGTCGTAGCCGCCGGCGGTCACCGTGGCCACCACGGGGAAGATGCCCCGCACCAGGTCGGGCCCGCCGGTGGCGGAGTCCTCGTCGGCGGCCTCGTACAGGGCCCGCACGGCCAGCTCGATCGACTCGTCTCGGGGCAGATCGGGGCGCCAGCCCAGCTTGATCGTGGTACGGGCGTCACGCCCGCCCGACCCCGTGGCCGCGTGGTCGGCCTCCTCGAAGTGGCCGCCGGTCACGTCGTAGGTGAAGATCCGCCCCAACCCGAGCCGCAGGTCGAAGCCGCAGTACAGCGGCACCACCACGAGGCCCTGCATGGCCATGGGCAGGTGCTCGCGCACCATCTGGCCCAGCTGGTTGGCCTTGCCCTCGAGGCTGAGGGCCACGCCCTCCACCTTCTCGTAGTGCTCGAGCTGGGTCTGGAAGAGCTTGACCATCTCGATGGCGGGCCCGGCGGCCCCGGCGATGGCCACCGCCGAGTGCCGGTCGGCGGGGAAGACCTTCTCCATGGCGCGGTGGGCGATGATGTTGCCCTCGGTGGCGCGGCGGTCGCCTGCCATCACCACGCCGTCGGCGTAGCGCAGCGCCACCACGGTCGTCCCGTGGGCCACGCCGGCCGTCACGGCGGCGACGTCCGGGCCGCGCAGCAGTGCCCCGGTGGGATCGGTACGACGGACGAGGGCGGCGAAGCTCGGACCCGGGTCGTCCCCGGGCGGGAACAAGGGAAGGCCCACCCGGCTACTCCCCCCCCTTCTGGACGTAGTTCCGGACGAACTCCTCGGCGTTCTCCTCGAGGACCTCGTCGATCTCGTCGAGCAGGTCGTCGAGCTCGGCCTTCAACTTCTCGCCCTGGGGGGACGGCGCCGGCGCCTCGGTCTCCTCGGTCGTCGTCTCCTCGCGCGTCGTCGGCGCCTGCTTGCGCTTCTGCTCCCGTTCGGCCATCAGTCCACTCCCTAGGCGCTCAACCGTGCCAACAGCTCCGACGGGGTGGCGCTGCCCTCGAGAAGCTCCTCCACGTGCTCGGCTGTACCACGTAGCGGATCCATCATAGGGACGCGCCGGAGGGGGTCGGTACCGAGGTCGAACACCAACGAGTCCCAGTTGGCGCTGGCGACAGACGACGCCCAGCGGCGCAGGCACTGCCCCCGGAAATAGGCCCGGGTCCGGCGGGGCGGCTCGGTGACGGCGTCGAGCACCTCCTGCTCCCCCACCAGGCGCTTGGTGTCGAGCCGCGCGAACAGCGACCGCTCGGGGCGCAGGTCGTGGTATTGCAGGTCGACCGCGGCGAGCCGGTGGTCGTCCCAGTCGAGCCCGTGGCGCTCGCGGTAGGCCTCGAGCAGCTGGAGCTTGGCGGCCCAGTCCACCCGGTCGGCCACGACACCGGGGTCGGTCTCCAGGCCGTGGAGCACGTCCTCCCACTGCTGGAGCAGCTCCTGGCCCACCGCCTCGTCACCCAGGCATGCCAGGCCGCGGTCCTCGGCGTACTTGCGGGCCAGGCCGAACAGCTCCCACTGCAGCGCCAAAGCGGTGGCGCTGCGGCCGTCGGCGAGGTCGAGCGCCACCGACAGCGTGGGGTCGTACGACACCTGCCGGATGGCCTTCACCGGGTTGGCGAGGGTCAGCTCGCGCCCTCCGAAGGCGTCGTCCTCGATGAGCGCCAGAACGAGCGCGGTGGTCCCCACCTTCAGGAAGGTGGCCGTCTCCGACAGGTTGGCGTCGCCCACGATGACGTGGAGGCGCCGGTAGCGCTGGGGGTCGGCGTGGGGCTCGTCGCGCGTGTTCACGATGGGGCGCTTCAGGGTGGTCTCGAGGCCGATCTCCTCCTCGAAGAACTCGGAGCGCTGCGACAGCTGGAAGGGGATGTCACGGCCGACGTTGGCCGGGGTCTCGGTCCCCACCTTCCCCGCGCCGGTGAAGACCTGGCGCGTGACGAAGTGCGGGGTGATGAGGTGGGCGATGCGGGCGAAGGGCACGGCCCGGTCCATGAGGTAGTTCTCGTGGGTCCCGTAGGAGTTGCCCTTGCCGTCGGAGTTGTTCTTGTACACGACGATCGACTGGCCCTCGGGGAGCACGCGCCGCACGGCCGCCATGGAGCGGCGCAGCACCTCCTCCCCCGCCTTGTCGTACTTCACGACCTCGAGGGGGTCCGCGCACTCGGGCGTCGAGAATTCCGGGTGCGCGTGGTCGACGTAGTACCGGGCCCCGTTGGTGAGCACGGCGTTCACGAGGTGCGTCTCCACCTCGGGGGGCATGGCGCCCTCGCGCGCGAATCCCCGGGCGTCGTTACCCGGCGACTCGTCCTCGAAGTCCCACCCCGCCCGGGCCAGATCGGACACGTATGCGTTGACCAGCAGCGACGAGGACGCCACGGGGTTGCCGTCGCCGCCGACGTGGTGGATGCCGTACTCCGTCTCGATCCCGCACACCTTCGCGACGGCCACGAAACCGACCCTAGTGCGTGGCGGCTGCGACGGCGCGACGCTCCCCGGCGGCACCGCTGCGCCACCGGGCGTGCGGGGCGCCGGGGCCGGCGGGGTGGGTGGACGGTGCCGGGTGGACGGCGCGGGACGCCTGTTTCCGGCGGGTCAGAGGTACTGGCCGGTGCCGACCCGCTCGATGGAACGACCGCCGCGGGTCTCCTCGGTGTCGGCCAGGAGGGTGCGCACGTACACGATGCGCTCGCCCTTCTTCCCCGAGATCCGGGCCCAGTCGTCGGGGTTGGTGGTGTTGGGGAGGTCCTCGTTCTCCTTGTACTCCCGGCGGATCGACTCCAGGAGGTCGGAGGTGCGCACGCCCTTCCCCTCCCCCGCGATGGCCCGCTTGATGGCGAGCTTCTTCGCCCGGCGGACGATGTTCTCGATCATCGCCCCCGACGCGAAGTCGCGGAAGTAGAGGATCTCCTTGTCGCCGTTCTGGTAGGTCACCTCGAGGAATTTGTTCTCGTCGTCGGCGCGGAACATCTCCAACACGGTCTCCTCGATCATCGCCTGCACGGCCTTGGCCGGGTCCCCCCCGCCCAGGCGGTCGACCTCGGCGCCGTCGAGCGGCAGGTCGGGCGTCAGGTAGCGGGCGAAGATCTGGGTGGCGGCCTCCTCGTCGGGGCGCTCGATCTTGATCTTCACGTCGAGCCGGCCCGGGCGCAGGATGGCCGGGTCGATGAGGTCCTCGCGGTTGGACGCGCCGATGACGATGACGTCGCGCAGGGTCTCCACCCCGTCGATCTCGGCCAGCAGCTGCGGGACGATGGTGGACTCGATGTCGGAGCTGATCCCCGTCCCCCTGGTGCGGAACAGCGAGTCCATCTCGTCGAAGAAGACGATGACCGGGACGCCCTCCTCGGCCTTCTCCCGGGCGCGCTGGAACACGAGCCGGATCTGGCGCTCGGTCTCGCCCACGTACTTGTTGAGCAGCTCGGGGCCCTTGATGTTGAGGAAGTAGCTGCGGATGTTGGCGTTGCCGGTGACCTCGGCCACCTTCTTGGCGAGCGAGTTGGCGACCGCCTTGGCGATGAGGGTCTTGCCACAGCCCGGGGGGCCGTAGAGCAGGATGCCCTTGGGCGCCGGCAGCTTGTACTCGTTGAACAGCGCCCGGTGCAGGTAGGGCAGCTCGACGGCGTCGGTGATGGCCTCGATCTGGGTGTCGAGGCCGCCGACGTCCCCGTAGGTGACGTCGGGGACCTCCTCGAGCACGAGCTCTTCGACCTCGGGGCGCGGCAGCTTCTCCACCAGCAGCTGCGAGCGCGTCTCCATGAGCACGGCGTCGCCGGCGCGCAGGTGCACGCTCAGCAGGTCGTGGGAGAGCTCGACCACCCGCTCCTCGTCGGCCCGGGCGTACACGATGGCGCGCCGGCCGTCCTCGAGGACCTCCTTCAGGGTGACGACCTCGCCCGAGTCCTCGCCCTCGCGCGCCAGGATCACGTTGAGGGACTCGTTGAGCACGACCTCCTGCCCGCGGCGCAGGTCGTGGGGGTCGATCTCCGGGTGGACGGCCACCCGCATCTTGCGGCCCGACGAGAACACGTCCACGGTGGCGTCCTCGTTGGCGTGGAGGAACGTCCCGTACGCGCTCGGGGGCTGGGTGAGCTTGTCGACCTCCTCCCGCAGGGCGGCGATGTGCTCCTTCGCCTGCTGCAGGGTGTAGGTCAGCTTCTCGTTCTGGGAGACGGCCTGAGCCAGCTGCCCCTTGGTCTCGAGGAGGCGCTCCTCGAGGGACTGCACCCGGCCCGGCCCCTCCGACAGGCGACGGCGCAGGATGCCGACCTCTTCCTCGGCCTGACGCGAGCGCTCGCGCAGGAGATCGAGCTCCTCGCGCAGCGCCAGCTGTCGTTCCTCCTCGGACTCGGCCGTTGGAACCACCTCCCGGGCGTGTTTCGGGGCCCTCGAGGGACCATACACCGGCCCCGGCGCCCGACGGCGCGCTCAGGGGCCCGGATGGCGCCTCGTGGACAGGGTACGCCCGCACCCGCCGGTACACTGGTTTTCCCGGGTGGAGCGGGTCGTGTCCCCGCCGCCGGTGGGTGTCCGTCCCGCCCGGAATCCGAGTGGGGACGCGGCCAGTTGACATCCCGAACAGGGCGTCGTTACGGTCCGGAGCCGGCGCTCCACATGATCGAGGAGAGGGCGAGAGCGAGCCGATGAAGGTCTGGATCGACCAGGATCTGTGCACCGGCGACGGGCTGTGCGAGGAGATCGCGCCGGCCGTGTTCACACTGCTCGACGACGGGCTCGCCTACGTCAAGGAGGCCGACCAGGTCCGCAACGACCCGGGCGGGTCGGCCGGGATGGCCCTCGTGCCCGAGGACCTCGAGGACGCCGTCACCGAGGCCGCCGAGGAGTGCCCCGGGGAGTGCATCTTCATCGAGCCGGGCTGATTCATCGAGCCGGGCCGATTCATCGAGCCGGGCTCATTCATCGAGCCGGGCTGAGCCGGGCACCGGCGGCTCGGGCCTCGTCGGGGGGCACCAGCAGCCTCGCCGTCGTGAGGAACCCGGTGTGCGCCACCATCCGGTGGTCGGGCCGCACCGAGCGCTGCTCCACGTGCCAGGTCCGGCGCAGCACCTCCGACGTCTCGGCCATCCCGAACGCGCTCGACGCCATGGCCTCGCGCAGGGTGGCCACCTGCGTGATCGACGGCAGGTAGGCGAGCAGGATCCCACCGGGGCGAAGCGCCCCGGTGGCGGGGCCCAGCACGCGCCACGGCTCGGGCAGGTCGAGCACGACCCGGTCGAGGTCGCGCTCCTCGATCCCCTCGTAGACGTCGCGCTCCTCCACGCGGTAGCGGGCGTCCGCGCCGCACCAGGACGCCACGTTGGCGCGCGCCCCGGCGGCGAAATCGGCACGGACCTCGTACCCGGTCACCTCGGCGCCGGCGCGCAGCAACGTCATCGACAACGCGCCCGACCCCACGCCCGCCTCCAGGACCCGCATGCCGGGCCCGATGTCCGCGGCGAGGAGGATGGCGCCGAGGTCCTTCGGGTAGATGACCTGCGCGCCGCGGGGCATCTTCAGCACCACGTCGGCCAGCGTCGGCCGCACCACCACGAACTGGCGCCCCGTCGTCGCCCCCACCGTCGAGCCCTCGGCGCGCCCGATCACGTCGTCGTGGGCGACGATCCCCGAATGGGTGTGGAACATGGCGCCGGGCGTGAGCGTCGTGAGGTACCGGCGCTCCTTGGGGTCGACGAGCAGGACGCGCTCGCCGGCCGACAAGGGGCCCCGGGCGGCGTCCGCGGCGGGCGTCACCCCCCGCCGGCGGCGGCGGACCCCGAGCCCCGCTCCGTCACCGCCACCACGAGGCGCTGGCCCGGCTCGACGCGCCCGCTCCAGACCACCTCGTCGCGCCGGCTGCGCGCCCGGCGCACCAACCACGCCGCCGCGGCCACCGCCAGCCACACGGGCTCGCCCCCCATGCCGCGCCGCGCCGCGCGCGACGTGAGCAAGCGCAGCACGCGGTCCACGGCGCGGGCTCAGACCCTGCGGATCTCGACGACGGCCGAGCGCGAGCGCCCCCGGCGTCGGCCGAGCAGGTACGCCACCAGCAACGCCAGCACCACCCCGGCCACGGCGCCGCCGACCAGCTTGGGCCGGGCCGCCTCGACCTTCTCGTCGATGCCGCCGGACATGTCGCGCAGCTTCGCCTCGAGGTCGTCGCGGGTGATCCTCGCCGTGGTCGCCATGGTCAGCGCCTCCCGTCGGTACGGTCGCTCCCGGCGGACTTCGCCCCCGGGCCCTTGGTGATCCTCCACGCCGCCAGACCCAGCACGGCCGTGGCCAGCGCGCCGGTGATCACGTACGGCAGCCAGCTGAGGTTGCCGGTGAAGGTCGACCCCGTCTCGGTCTGCAGGGCGCGCAGCGCCGCCAGCACCAGCAGGACCGACCCGGCCGCCAGGGCGATCGACCCGGCCATCCCGAAGGCGAGGAAGCGGCCCAGGCCCTTCAGGGGGCCGAGGGTCTCCTGCTTGGCGTAGTCGATGACGAGCTGGACGAAGTCCCCGCCCGTGGCCGTCAGCCCGCCGCCGCGCCCCGACCGCCCATCTTGACGTCCCGGCACCGACCCTCCTTCGCGAGCGTCCATCCTCCCCTGCCCGGACAAGTGTGGCAAGCACGCCCGTCCGGGGCGCGTGGCGCCGCCGCCCGGTCGCGTCCCGTCGCCGCGCTCGTGGCGGCTTCGTCGCAGCTCAGTCGCGGGGGGTGAGGAGGTAGGTGGAGCTGGCCTTGGCGACCAACCGCCCCTCGTCGTCGGCCAGCTCGGCCTCCACGAAGGCCACGCGCCGTCCTGCCGAGATCACCCGCGACGTGCACGTCAGCGTGCCCCCGGGGCGCACGGGGGCGAGGAAGCTCACTTTGAGCTCGGCGTTGGCGGAGTAGACCTTGCGCCCCTTCGCCCAGGTGACGGTGGCGGCGCCCATGGCCGAGTCACAGCACGCCGCCAGGAATCCCCCCTGGAGCACGCCGGCGGGGTTGGCGAACCGCTCGTCGGCGGGCATCGTCCACACCGTCGTCCCCGGCTCGGACTTGTCGACGCACACCATGCCGAGCGTCAGGTCGCAATTGGGCGGTACCTGCACCCGGGGATCGGCCACGGCGAGACGGTACCGTACGGGTCCCGTGGGCACGCCTCGCACCGACCGCTCCCCCGGCGCCCGCACCACCGTCGTCGGAGCGGCGGGCGTGGTGGCGGCCGACGGGCTGCTCGCCCGGGCCGAGGTGGTGGTGGAGGGCGGCGTCATCACCGACGTCCGTCCCGCCCGGGGCGCCGTGCCCGACGTCGTGCTCGCCCCGGGCTTCGTCGACCTCCAGGTGAACGGGATCGGCCCCGTCGACGTGGCCACGGCGTCGGGCCCCGACTGGGCCGCCCTCGACGCCGCCCTGCTGGCCCAGGGGGTCACCACCTGGTGCCCCACCCTCACCTCGGCGCCGCGCGCCGCCCTCGAGGACTCGCTGGCCCGGGTGGCCGCGGCGCGGCGGCGCCCCGCGGCGCGACGGCCCGACATCGCCGGGGCGCACCTGGAGGGACCCTTCCTGGCGCTCCCCGGCGCCCACCGCCCCGACTGCGTGCAGCGCGACGTGGACCTGCCGTGGCTCGAGCACCTCGGAGGCCTGGTGCGCGTCCTCACCCTGGCGCCCGAGCTCCCCGGCGCCGCCGCCGCCATCGCCCGGCTCAGCGCGCGGGGGGTGCTGGTGGCCCTGGGCCACTCGGCCTGCGACGCCGAGGTGGCGCTCGAGGCCGCCGCCGCCGGGGCACGCCTGGTGACGCACCTCGGCAACGCCATGGGCCCGTCCACCCCGCGCGCCCCGGGCCTCGTCGGCGCCGCGCTCGCCGACGAGCGGCTGACCGTGTCGCTCATCGCCGATCTGGTGCACTCGCACCCCGTGTTCGTGCGGGCCGCGTTCGCCGCCAAGGGGGCCGGCGGCGTCGCCCTCGTCACCGATGCGGTGGCCGCCACCGCGGGGACGGGACAGCCGCCCCGCCTCCCCGACGGGAGGCTGGCGGGATCGGTCCTCACCGTGCCGCGGGCGGTGTCGAACGTCGTGCACCACGGCGCCGCCACCCTGGCCGACGCGGTGGCCTCGGCCAGCACCACGCCGGCCCGGCTGCTCGGGCTGGGCGACCGCGGCGTCATCGCCCCCGGCCGCCGAGCCGACCTGGTGGCGCTGGCGCCGGGCCCCCCGGGGCGCGCCGGAGGTGGAGGACACGGCGGGGGTGGGGACGTCGGGCCCTGGACGGTGTCGTCGGTGTGGGTGGCCGGGGTCCGGGCCTGGCCGCCGCGGTAGCGGCCGGAACCGACGATAGGGTCGGCACCGATGCCCTTCGCGGCCGCCATGAGCGAGCACCCGCTCACGGCCCACGCCGTCGGGGAGGTCGCCGGCGAGGTGCTCGAGCGCATCGGCGAGCGCCCCGACCTCGCCGTGCTCTTCGTCACGCCACCGCACGCCGGCGCTCTCGAGGACGCCATGCGCACCGTCGAGGAGGTCCTGCATCCCCTGGTGGCGCTGGGCGGCGCGGCCCAGTCCGTGCTGGGGCCGCATCGCGAGGTGGAGCAGGGGGCCGCCGTGACCCTGTTCGCCGGGCACACCGGGCCCCTGGTGCCGGTGGTGCTCGACGCCGTGCCGGACGGCCCCGACGACGGCCTGGTGCTGCGCGGCTGGCCGGGCGAGACCCCGTTCGCGCCGCAGGCGCTCGTGCTGGTGGCCGACCCCTACAGCTTCCCGGCGGAGGCCTTCCTGCGGTGGGCCGACACCCACCATCCCGGGCTGCCCGTGGTGGGCGGCATGGCCTCGGCGGCACGCGGCCCCGGCGGCAACCGCATCGCCGTGGGCGGCCGCGTCCGCACCGCCGGCGCGGTGGGGGCGTTGATCGGCCCCGGGGCGACGGTGCAGACGGTGGTATCGCAGGGGTGCCGGCCCTTCGGCCACCCGCTCGTCGTGACGGCCGCCGAGCGCAACGTCATCGCCGAGCTCGCCGGGCGGCCCGCCATGGAGCGGCTGGTGGCCCAGGCCCACGACACGCTGTCCAAAGAGGAGGTGGCCCTCCTCGAGATGGGCGGGCTGCACCTCGGTCGGGTCATCGACGAGCACAAGGCGCAGTTCGGTCCGGGAGACTTCCTCGTGCGCACCGTCGTCGGCGCCGACCGGTCGACGGGGGCCATCGCCGTCACCGACGTCGTGCCGGTGGGCACCACCGTGCAATTCCATCTGCGCGACGCCGCCAGCGCCGACGAGGACCTCCATGCGCTCATGGCCGACCGGCGCGCCGACGCCGCCCTGGTGTTCACCTGCAACGGCAGGGGGACCCGGTTGTTCGGCGAGCCACATCACGACGTGCGCGTGCTGGCCGAGCATCTCGGGGCCGTCCCCATGGCCGGCTTCTTCGCCGCCGGCGAGCTCGGGCCCGTCGGAGGCCGGAACTTCCTCCACGGGTTCACGGCATCGGTGGCGCTGCTGCGCGACGCAGGTGGCGCCCCCGCGCCCCCCGGGGCGCCCGTGTAGGGCCCGCCCGCCACCCGCCGACCCCCTCCCCTGCCGATCCCGACGGATTCCGACCGGGGGCCCGCCGGCGGCACCCCCCGCCGGCGCGGCGATGACCGTCGGCATCACCGGAGGAGCGGGTAGGTTCTCACCGTGACCGACGCGACGCTCGAGCAGCTCGGGATCAACGTCATCCGTGGTCTCGCCATGGATGCTCCCCAGAAGGCCGACTCCGGCCACCCGGGCACGGCCATGGCGCTGGCGCCACTGGCCCACGTGCTGTTCACACGCGTCATGCGCCACGACCCCGCCGAACCGCTGTGGCCCGACCGCGACCGCTTCATCCTGTCCAACGGCCACGCCTCGATCCTGCTCTACTCCATGCTGTACCTCACCGGGTACGGGCTCACCCTCGACGACATCCGACAGTTCCGCCAGTGTGGCAGCAAGACGCCGGGACACCCCGAGGTACACCTGACCTCGGGCGTCGAGGTCACCACCGGACCGCTCGGGCAGGGCGTGGGCAACGGCGTCGGCATGGGCATCGCCGAGCGGTGGCTGCGCGCCCGCTTCGGTCCCGAGGTCGTCGACCACCACACCTTCGTCATCTGCTCCGACGGCGATCTCATGGAGGGCATCAGCCACGAGGCGGCGTCACTGGCGGGGCACCTCGGCCTGGGCCGGCTCGTCTACGTCTACGACGACAATCACATCACCATCGACGGCCCCACCGAGCTCGCCTACGACGACGACGTCGTCGAGCGCTTCGAGGCCTACGGGTGGCACGCCGAGAACGTGGGCGAGATCGCCAACGACACCGAGGCGCTCGAGGCCGCGCTGCGGCGGGCCATGGCCGTCGACGACAAGCCCTCCATCATCACGCTGCGCAGCCACATCGGATGGCCCTCGCCGCACAAGACCGACACCGCCGACGCCCATGGCAGCCCGCTCGGCGAGGAAGAGATCCGGGAGACCAAGGCGATCCTCGGCCTCCCCCCCGACGAGCAGTTCTGGGTCCCCGACGAGGTCGTCGGGCTCTACCGCCGCTGCCTGGCGCGCGGCGAGGACCTCCGCCGGGCGTGGCAGGCACGCTTCGACGCCTGGGACGGCGACAAGGCGGCCTGGGACGCCTGCCAGCGCGGCCGAGGGCTCGACGGGTGGGCCCACAAGCTCCCCGTCTTCGAGGCGGGGACGAGCATGGCCACGCGCGTCGCGGTGAACCGGTGCATCACGGCCACCGCCGACGTGGTGCCGGGGCTCGTGGCGGGCTCCGCCGACCTCACCGGCAACACCGGCATGAAGCTGAAGGACGGGGTCGAGCAGTCGGCCGGGAACCCGGGTGGGGCGCAGGTGCACTACGGCATCCGCGAGCACGCCATGGGCGCGGCGCTGACGGGCATGGCCCGCCACGGCGGGGTCCTGCCCGTGGGCGGGACCTTCTTCGTCTTCAGTGACTACATGCGGCCCTCGGTGCGGCTGGCGGCCCTGTCGGAGGCCCACGTCATCTACTCCTGGACCCATGACTCGGTCGGTCTCGGCGAGGACGGGCCCACCCACCAGCCCGTCGAACACCTCGCCGCGCTGCGGGCCATGCCCGGCCTGCGCGTGATCCGCCCCGCCGACGCCAACGAGTGCGCCCACGCCTGGCGCGTGGCGGTGGACGGCGAGGGCCCCACGGCCCTGGTGCTGTCGCGCCAGGCCGTCCCCGTGCTCGAGGGGACCGCCGAGGCCGTCGACGGCGTGGCGCGGGGTGGCTACGTCCTCGTCGACACGCCCGGTGACGCCGACATCGTGCTGATCGGCACCGGCTCAGAGGTCGCCGTGTGCGTCGGCGCGGCGCTCCTGCTCGCCGGCAAGGGTGCCGAGGGCGATGGCGGGCCGCCCGTGCGGGTCCGGGTGGTGTCGCTTCCCTCGTGGGACCTGTTCGCCGCGCAGGACGCCGACTACCGCGACGGGGTGCTGCCGCGCGGGCTCCCCCGTCTCGCCGTCGAGGCGGCGGTGTCGTTCGGTTGGGAGCGCTACGCCGACGACGTCGTCGCCATCGACCACTTCGGCGCGTCGGCCCCCGGCGCCGAGGTCCTGGCCAACTTCGGCTACACGCCGCAGAACGTGGCCGCCCGGGCGCGTGCCCTGCTCGCCCGTAGCCACGGTGCATGAACCGCTGACACCGACCGACGACCGGGCGCTCCGGCGCGACGCGCCCGGTGGGAAGGGAGCACCATGACCAGGCTGCACGACCTCTACGAGCAGCAGGGCCAGAGCCCATGGCTCGACAACCTGCGACGCGACTACCTGCGCGGCGGGCGGCTGGCCGAATTGGTGGGTGAGGGCATCCGGGGCGTGACGTCGAACCCCACGATCTTCGCCAAGGCCATCGAGGCCGGCTCCGACTACGACGAGCAGTTCCGCGACCTCCTGGCGGGCCACACCGTCGAGGCCGCCTACTGGGAGCTCGTCGTCACCGACATCCGCGACGCGCTGGCGGTGCTGCGCCCGGTGCACGACGCCTCCGACGGCGTCGACGGGTTCGTATCGCTCGAGGTGGCCCCGGCCCTGGCACACGACACCGAGGGCACCATCCGCGACGCGCGCCACTTCCACGAGCTCGTGGCCGAGCCCAACCTGTTCGTGAAGATCCCGGCCACGACCGAGGGCGTGCCCGCCGTCCGGGCCATGATCGGCGAGGGCCGCAACATCAACATCACCCTGCTGTTCAGCCTGGAACGCTACGGCGAGGTGATCGAGGCCTACCTCGGGGGGCTCGAGGACCTCGTGGCCGCCGGCTCGACCGACCTGTCCACGGTGCACAGCGTGGCCTCGTTCTTCGTGAGCCGGGTCGACACCGAGGTGGACCGCCGGCTCGAGGCCCTGGCCGCGGCGGCCGCACCGGGCCGGGCCGACGAGATCCTCGCCCTGCGGGGCACCGCCGCGGTCTCCCAGGCACAGCGGGCCTATGCGTTGTTCCGGGAGCGCTTCGCCGGTCCCCGCTGGGAGGCACTGGCGGCACGGGGCGCCATGGTGCAGCGGCCCCTGTGGGCGTCCACCTCCACCAAGAACCCCGCCTACCCCGACCTCGCCTACGTGGACACGCTCATCGGCCCCGACACCGTCAACACCATGCCTGACGACACGATCGCGGCCTTCCTCGACCACGGCACGCCGAAGCGCACCGTCGACGCCGACCCCGACGGCGCCCGGCGCGCCCTCGAGCGCATCGGGGACGCCGGCGTGGACATGGCCGACGTGGCCCGGACGCTCGAGGACGAGGGCGTGGCCAGCTTCAGCAAGTCGTTCGACGAGCTCGTGCAGTCGCTGTCCGACAAGGCCAACGCCCTGTCGGCGGGCAGCTGAGGGCGCTCGGTGGTCGATGACGCCCGGGCCCTGGCGCCGCGGCTGCTGGCGCGCGACCTCTCCCTGTGGCCCGACGGCAACGTGGCGCCCACCCGGCTGGGCTGGCTCGACGTGCCCCGACGCATGGCCGCCGAGGCCGCCGACCTCGCCGCCTGGGCGGCGGGCATCGAGCAGTCGACGGTGGTGCTGCTCGGCATGGGCGGCTCGTCGCTCGGGCCGGCGGTGCTGGAGGCTGTCCTCACCGCCACGGGGACGCCCGGCGGTCCCGGCGCCTCGCGGCGAAGGCTGGTGGTGTGCGACACCACCCACCCGGCGACGGTCGGATCGCTCGACCTGACCGACGCCTTCGTGGTGGTGTCGTCGAAGTCGGGCACCACGCTCGAGCCCAACGCCCTGCTCGCCCATGCCTGGTCGCAGATGGCGGACCCGTCGCGCTACGCGGCGGTCACCGACCCCGGCACGCCGCTCGCCGTGCTGGGCGCCGAGCGTGGCTTCGCCCGGTGCTTCGAGAACCCGCCCGACATCGGCGGCCGCTACTCCGTGCTGTCGTACTTCGGGATGGTTCCGGCCGCGCTCATCGGCTACGACGTGGCCGAGCTGTGCGAGCGCGCCCTGGCCGTCGACCTCGAGGAGGCGGTGGGGCTGGGCATGGCCATGGGCGAGGACGCCCGGGCCGGGCGCGACAAGGTGACCGTCGTGGTCCCCCCCGAGTACGCGTCCTTCGGCCTCTGGGTGGAGCAGCTCATCGCCGAGTCGACGGGCAAGCACGGCACGGGATGCGTCCCGGTCCCCACCACCGAGCCCGAGGACGGCCCCGACCGCCACGTCGTCCCGCTCCACCCCCAGGGGCCCGCCGGCCTCGGCGAGCAGTTCTTGCGCTTCGAGGTGGCCACCGCACTGTGCGGGCACGTGCTCGGCATCGACCCCTTCGACGAGCCCAACGTGGCAGAGTCGAAGAAGAACACCAACGACGTGCTCGCCCACCTCCCCCTACCCGAGGTCGAGGCGTCGCCGCCCGACGAGGTGCTGCAGTGGCTGGCGGACACGGCGGGGCCCGGGGACTACGTCTCGCTGCAGGCCTACCTCCCCTTCGGCCACGACGCCGAGCTCGAGGCGCTGCGCCGCACGGTGCGCGACCACCTCGGGGGACTCGCCACCACCGCCGGCTACGGCCCGCGCTTCCTGCACTCCACGGGCCAGCTCCACAAAGGTGGCCCCGCCAGCGTGGTCGCGGTGCAGATCGTCGACGCCCGCCCCATGCCGGCGGTGGCGGTCCCGGGCGCGGCGTACGACTTCGGGACGCTCATCGCCGCCCAGGCGATCGGCGACCACCGCAGCCTCCTGGCCCACGAACGGCGCGTGCTGCGCGTGGCCGTGTCCCGCCTCGAGGACATCGGCTGAGCAGACGGGGACGGGCGGACGGCCGGTCCGGCGCAGCGCGCCCCGGCACGAGCGAAAGGGATCGGCCATGAAGATCGGCATGGTGGGGCTGGGGAAGATGGGGGCCAACATGACCCAGCGCCTCGTCGAGAAGGGCCACCAGGTGGTGGCCTTCGACCTCTCGGACCAGGCCCGCGCCGCGGTCGCCGCCTCCACCGGGGCCGAGACCGCCGCCACCCTGCAGGAGATGGTGCGGGCGCTCGACCCCCCGCGCGTGGCGTGGGTGATGGTCCCCGCCGGGCCGCCCACGACGTCGACCATCGACACGCTGAAGGGCCTCATGCAGCGCGGCGACGTCGTGATCGACGGGGGGAACTCCAACTACAAGGAAGCCGCCCCCTCGGCGACCTCGCTCGCCGAGAAGGGCATCGGCTTCGTCGACGCCGGCACCTCGGGCGGCGTGTGGGGACTCGCCAACGGGTACTGCCTCATGGTGGGGGGCGACCCCGCCGTGGTGGCCACGTGCGAGCCGGTGTTCCTGGCCCTCGCCCCCGTGGGCGGCTACGCCCACGTGGGCCCCGTGGGCGCCGGGCACTTCGTGAAGATGGTGCACAACGGCATCGAGTACGGCCTCATGCAGGCCTACGGCGAGGGCTTCGAGATCATGCAGAAGGCGGACGAGTTCTCTCTCGACCTGCACCAGATCGCCTCGATCTGGCGGTACGGGTCGGTGGTGCGCTCGTGGCTCCTCGAGCTGGCCGAGCGGGCCCTGGCGCCGGGGGCCGGCTTCGAGCGCATCGAGGCGGTCATCGCCGACTCCGGCGAGGGCCGGTGGACGGTCCAGGAAGCCATCGACCGCGCCGTGCCGGCACCGGTCATCACGGCCTCGCTCTACCAGCGCTTCGCCTCACGCGACCGGGAGTCCTACGCGGATCGCCTGATCGCCGCGCTGCGCAACCAGTTCGGCGGCCACGCCGTGGTCACCGGGCCGGCCGGGGACGGGCCGGCCGGGGACGGGCCGGCCGGAGAGGCGGGCACGTGACCCCCGACGGCACCGCCGTCATCGAGGGCGTCGACATCGACGCCGAGGAGCCCGCCACCGAGTCCGTCCACGAGCTCGACGCCGTGGGGACACCACCGCCGCTGGCGCTCGTGGTGTTCGGCGCCTCGGGCGACCTGGCGTCGCGCAAGCTCCTGCCCGCCATCGCCGCCCTGGCCGAGCACGGCGCGCTGCCCGACGGGTTCACCGTCATCGGCGTGGCCCGCACCGCGTGGAGCGACACGCAGTTCCGCCAGGCGGCCCTCGACGCCGCCCCGTTCGCCGGGCCGACGTGGCACCAGGCCGTCACGCGTTTTCGTTACGTGGCGGGCGAGTACGCCGAGAAGCCGACCTTCGACCGCCTGAAGGAGGTGCTGGCGGAAGCCGACGCCACCATGGGCACCGCCGGCAACCGCGTCTACTACCTCGCCACCATCCCGTCGATGTTCGGGGCCGTGGCCCGCGCCCTGGCCGAGCACGAGTGCAACGTTCCCGGCCCGGGCGGGTCCTTCGCCCGGATCGTGGTCGAGAAGCCCTTCGGGCGCGACCTCGCCAGCGCGGGCACCCTCGACCACGACCTGCACGCCGCGTTCGACGAGAACCAGATCTTTCGCATCGACCACTACCTCGGCAAGGAGACGGTGCAGAACGTCCTGGCGCTGCGCTTCGGCAATGCCATCTTCGAGCCCATCTGGAACCGGCGCTACGTCGACCACATCCAGATCACGGTGGCCGAGGAGCTGGGCGTGGAGCACCGCGGCGGCTTCTACGAGACCGCCGGGGCCCTGCGGGACATCGTCCAGAACCACGTGATGCAGGTGCTCGCCCTCACCCTCATGGAGCCGCCCGCCACCGTCGACGCGCTGGGCATCCGCGACGAGAAGGTGAAGCTCCTGCGGGCCGTGATGGTCCCCGACGTCAACGAGGCGGTCATCAACTCGGTGCGCGGGCAGTACACCGCCGGCACCGTGGACGGCGAGCCCGTGCCCGGGTACCGCGAGGAGGAGGGCGTCGACGCCCGGAGCCGGACCGAGACCTTCGTGGCCATGCGTCTCGCCGTGGACAACTGGCGCTGGGCGGGCGTCCCCGTCTTCATCCGCACGGGCAAGCGGCTCCGCACGCGCGCCACCGAGGTCGTCCTCCAATTCCACCGGGTCCCCCACCTCGCCTTCGGTGGCCGGCTCACCCGAGACCTGCGGCCCAACCTGCTCCAGCTGCGCATCCAGCCCGACGAAGGGATCTGCCTGCTGTTCGGGGCCAAGGTCCCGGGCGAGGAGTTCCGCCTGCGGTCCGTCGCAATGGACTTCAGCTACGCGGAGGCCTTCCCCGGCACGACCGGCGGCGGCTACGAGCGCCTCCTGCACGACGTCATGATCGGCGACGCCACCCTGTTCATCCGCACCGACGAGGTGGAGCGCGCCTGGCAGATCTGCGACCCCTTCCTGGAGGCCTGGAGCCAGGACGGGGTGCCGCTGTCGCAGTACCCGGCCGGCACGTGGGGCCCGAAGGAGGCCGACCTGCTCCTGGCGCGCGAGCTGCGCCAGTGGCACCAGCCGTGAGCCCGGCGGCGGGCGGGATGCCAGGCGGGGTGCCGGGGGCCGTCGAGATCGTGGACGACCTCGACGCCGTGGCCGGCGCCTTCGCCGCCACCGTGGTGCGCGCCTACGGGGACCGTCCCGGACCGCGCTTTCGCCTGGTGCTGTCGGGCGGCCCCACGGCCCGACGCTGCTACGAGCGCCTGGCGGCGGTCGGGCCGGCCGGCGGGGTCGCGATCGACTGGTCGGCGGTGGACGTCCTCATGGGAGACGAGCGCTGCGTCCCGCCCGACGACCCCGACGCCAACCAGCGCCTGGTGCGCGAAGCCCTCGTCGACGCCGTCGGTGGCGTCGGATCGTTCCGGCCGATGTCGTGCGCCGAGGGGCCCGAGGTCTACGAGCACGTCATCGCCGCGGCGGGCGATCTCGACCTGGTGCACCTGGGCCTGGGCCCCGACGGCCACACGGCGTCGCTGTTCCCGGGATCGGCCGCGCTCGATGCGCCCACGGAGCGGCTCGTCGTTCGATCCACCGATCCCCAGGAGCGCAACCCGCACGACCGCATGACCCTCACGCTGGCCGCCGTCGCCCGGGCCCGCCTGGTCGTGTTCACCGTGTCGGGCGAGTCCAAACGCGAGGCCTTCACCGCGCTCTGCGCCGGCGCGGACCTCCCCGCGGCCCGGGTGCGCGCCCCGGCGGTGCACTGGATCGTCGACCGCGCCGCCACCGGGCCGGCCGGCGCACCAGCCGGCTCGCCATCTGGTGCGCCGGGCAGTGCGCCGGGCAGTGGCCGCTAAGGTGACCGCCGTGGCCGTGGACGACCTTCTCGAGGCCGCGACGGCCGACGTGCGGGCCGAGGCCCGCGCGCTGCGGGCGCGGGCCCACGGCACCAGGGTGACGTACTCGCCCAAGGTCTTCATCCCGCTCACGATGTTGTGCCGCGACCGGTGCGGCTACTGCACCTTCGCCAAGCCCCCGGCCCGGCTGGCCTCCCCCTTCATGACCCCGGACGAGGTCCTGGCCGTGGCGCGCGCCGGAGTGGCGGCGGGGTGCCACGAGGCGCTCTTCACCCTGGGCGAGGCGCCCGAGGGGCGCTACCCCGTGGCGCGCCGGTGGCTCGAGGACAGCGGGCACGCGTCGACGGTGGACTACCTGGCCGCCATGTGCGCGCTGGTACGCGACGACACGGGGCTGCTCCCCCACGCCAACGCCGGGGCCCTGTCGCACGAGGACCTCGCCCGCCTGCGGGCGGTGTCGGCCAGCCAGGGGATGATGCTCGAGTCGCTCGACCCCGACCTGGCCTGCCACCGGGGCGCCCCCGACAAGACGCCCGAACGGCGGCTGGCCACGCTCGAGGCCGCGGGGGAGCTGGGCATCCCCTTCACCACCGGCGTGCTCGTGGGCATCGGCGAGTCACGCGCCGAACGGGTCCGCGCCCTGGAGGCCATCGCCGACGCGCACCGCCGCCACGGGCACGTGCAGGAGGTGATCGTCCAGAACTTCCTCCCCAAGCCGGGCACGGCCATGCACGACCACGCGCCGTGCCCGCCCGAGGAGCTGTGGTGGTCCGTCGCCGTGGCGCGTCTGGTCCTCCCGCCCGAGGTCCACGTCCAGGCGCCTCCCAACCTCTCCGACGACCTGCGACCGCTGCTCGACTCGGGGCTCGACGACTGGGGCGGGGTGTCGCCGGTGACCGTCGACCACGTGAACCCCGAGCGGGCCTGGCCGGCGCTCGACGTCCTGCGGTCCGCCACCGAGGCGGCCGGGCTCACCCTGGCGCCGCGCCTCACCGTCTATCCCGAGTTCGCCCTCCACCCCGAGCGCTGGCTCGACCCGACCATGCGCTTCCCCGTGCTCGACCGCGCTGACGCCGAGGGGCTCGGCCGCGAGGACGCGTGGTGCTCAGGGGGGACCGAGCCCCCGCCCGTCCTGGTGGGTGCATTCCCATTGCCGGCGCCGCCCTCCGGCGCCGCCGAAGCGCCCGGCCCGGCCCGCAGTGCCGGGGGTGCGGTGGCCGAGGTGCTCGCCGGCGTCGAGCTCGGCCAGGAGGTCGGCGAGGACGAGATCGTCACCCTCTTCTCGGCGCGGGGCCCCGAGGTGCGCGCCGTCGCCGAGGTCGCCGACCGGGTGCGGATCGACGAGGTCGGCGACGTGGTGACGTGGGTGGCCAACCGCAACATCAACTACACCAACGTCTGCACCTTCAAGTGCCGCTTCTGCGCGTTCTCGAAGGGCCCGCTCTCGCTCAACCTACGCGGCGCGCCCTACCTCCTGGAGCTGAGCGACATCACCGAGCGCGTCGTCGAGGCCGAGGCGGCCGGGGCCACCGAGGTGTGCCTGCAGGGTGGCATCCACCCGAAGTTCGACGGGGACTACTACCTCGAGGTCATCCGGGCCGTGCGGGCCGCCTCCGAGCGGATCCACATCCACGGCTTCACCGCCCTCGAGGTGACCGAGGGCGCCCGGCGTCTGGGCGAGCCCCTGGTGGACTACCTGGCGCGGCTGCAAGAGGCCGGCTTGGCGACCCTTCCGGGCACGGCGGCCGAGATCCTCGACGACGATGTGCGCGCCATCCTGTGCCCCGACAAGATCGACACCGAGCAGTGGCTCGACGCCCACCGCGCCGCCCACAGCATCGGCCTGCGGTCCAACGTCACCATCATGTTCGGCTCGGTGGAGCAGCCGCGCTCGTGGGCACGCCACCTGATGCGCACCCGGGCGCTGCAACGCGAGACGGGCGGCTTCACCGAGTTCGTGCCCCTGCCCTTCGTGCACATGGCCGCGCCGATCTACCTGCAGCGCAAGGCGCGCCGCGGCCCGACATTCCGCGAGACGCTGCTCATGCACGCCGTGGGCCGGATCGCCTACCGGGGTTGGATCCCCAACATCCAGGTGAGCTGGGTCAAGATGGGCGCCGCCGGGGTGATCCAGGCACTGCGGTCGGGGGCCAACGACCTCGGCGGGACACTCATGGACGAGAACATCTCGCGCGCCGCGGGCGCCAGCCACGGCCAGCAGATGGACGAGGAGGGCTTCCGCGCCCTGGTCGAGCCCCTCGGCCGGACGCTCAGGCAGCGCACGACCCTCTACGGCCGCGCGCCCACCCCCTGCTGAGGAGGGCGGCGTGACCGTCGGGGACGCCGAGGCCGTGACGACCAGGGACGCCGGCCACGTGCCCCCCCTGGCGGCCGACACCGCCGGGCTCGACGAGCCCACCCCCGACGAGCAGCTCGACCCGGGGGAGCAGAACCTGGTCGACGAGTTGCTCGACTCGGTGGGCGTCACCGATCGCCGCGACCTGTACCGCTCGATCATCGGCACCGTCCTGCACCTCGCCGAGGAGCGGACCGACCCGCTCGACCTGAAGCTCGCGCGCGCCGCCATCGCGGAGATGGCCGAGGCCTTCCGCGTCTTCCGGCCCTTCCGGGTCGAGCAGAAGGTGACGTTCTTCGGATCGGCGCGCACGCTGCCCGACGACCCGCTGTACCTCCAGGCGCGCAGCCTCGCCGAGCGCATGGCACACCACGGGTGGATGGTCGTGACCGGTGCGGGCCCGGGGATCATGGCGGCGGCCATGGAGGGCGCCGGACGTGAACGCTCGCTCGGCGTCAACATCCGGCTCCCCCACGAGCAGGGCGCCAACGAGTTCATCGCCCAGGACCCCAAGCTGGTCGAGATGCGCTATTTCTTCACCCGCAAGCTCATGCTCATCAAGGAGTCCGACGGCTACACCGTGCTCCCCGGCGGGTTCGGCACGCTCGACGAGTCCTTCGAGCTGCTCACGCTGCTGCAGACGGGTAAGGCCCAGCCCGCCCCCCTCGTGCTGCTCGACGTCCCCGGCGGCACCTACTGGCGGGGCTGGCTGGACTTCCTCGACGACCAGGTGGCCTCGCGCCGGCTCGTCTCGGCGGAGGACCATTCGCTGTTCATGATCACCTCCGACGTCGACGAAGCCGCCGCCGAGCTCCTCGGCTTCTACCGCAACTACCACTCGTGCCGCTGGGTGGGCGACCTGCTCGTCGTCCGCCTGCGCACCGCGCCCACGCGGCCCCAGCTGGCGGCGCTCAGCCGCGACTTCTCCGACATCCTGACCGGCGGCACCATCCGGTCGACCAAGCCGCTCGGGCCCGAGCGCTCCAGCCGCGACCATCTGGACCTGCCGCGCGTGGCGCTGCGCTTCGACCGGGTGCACTACGGGCGCCTGCGGCAGCTGATCGACGCCCTCAACGCGCTCGCCGGCTGAGCCCGCCGGCGCCCCCACCCGCCGGCGCCCCCACCCGCCGGCGTCGCCACACCGGCGAGCCCCGTCAGTCGGTATCGTCGGCGCCGGGAGCGGCCCCGGTCGGCGTGCGCAGCAGCACCATCGCCTTCTCCACGGCGCGCCGCGCCCGGGTGAGGCGGCGCTCCTCGGCCACCACGGCCGGATCGGGCGTGCTGCCGCGCCCCGCCGCCGCCGTGGCGGTGCGCAACCGGTCGAACGCCAGGTCGCCCAGCTCCTCGGCGATGGCCTCCAACCGGTCGGCCAGGTCGGCGGTGTCCTCGACCCCCACTCCCCCGCCTCCCCGACCGACCGCCGTCACCCGTCGCGCGCCGGGAGGTCCACCTCGCGGATCTCCAGGGCGCCGCCGGCCGCCTTGGCGCGCAGCACCTTCTTGTCGAACTTGCCGACCGAGGTCTTGGGGATCTCGTCGGCGACGGCCCACCGCTCGGGCAGCCACCACCGGGCCACGCGACCCGACAGGAAGGCCAAGATGTCGGCCGGGTCCGGGTCGGCGCCCTCGGCCGGAACGATCACCACGAGGGGCCGCTCGTCCCAGCGGTCGTCGGGCACCCCGATGACGGCGGCCTCGTACACGCCGGGGTAGGCCATCACCTCGTTCTCGAGCTCGACCGACGAGATCCACTCCCCGCCGGACTTGATGACGTCCTTGGTGCGGTCGGAGATCTGCATGTAGCCGTGGTCGTCGAGGCTGCCGACGTCCCCCGTCCGCAGCCACCCGTCGTGGAAGCGGTCGGCGGAGGGATCGCCGTAGTAGGAGGCGGTCACCCACGGACCGCGAACCTCGAACTCCCCCACCGACCGGCCGTCGGTGGGCATGACCGCGCCCTCCTCGTCGACGACGCGCACCTCCACCCCGGCGATGATGCGCCCGGTCTTCGCCCGCCAGTCCATCTCCTGCTCGGGGGCCGCACCCTTGGGAGGTCGGCCGAAGGCGCACACGGGGCTGGTCTCGGTCATCCCCCAGCCCTGGATCATGGCGATGCCCCAGCGCTGCTGGTAGGCCTCCATGAGCGACCGCGGCACCGCCGCCCCTCCGGCGGTGATGAGCCGCAGCGAGGACAGGTCGACCTCGTTGGCCTGGGCATAATGCAGTAGGTCGTTCCAGATGGTGGGGACGCCGAGCGACAGTGTGGCGCCCTGCTCGCGCATCATCCTGGCCAGTGGCTCGGCCTGCAGGAAGCGTTCGGGGAAGAGGAGGTCGGTCCCCGCGAAGAACGCCGTGTACGGCATGCCCCAGGCATTGGCGTGGAACATGGGAACGATCACGAGGACGCGGTCGCGCTCACTGGCGCCCACGCAGTTGACGGTCATGCCGGCGAAGGCGTGCAGCCAGGTGGAGCGATGGCTGTAGACGACACCCTTGGGATTGCCTGTCGTCCCGCTCGTGTAACACATCGAAGCCGCCACGCGCTCGTCGAGCTCGGGCCAGTCGTAACCGGTCTCCTCGGCGCCGACGAGCTCGTCGTAGCGCAACGTCTCACCGAGCCCGGTGGTGTCGCCCTCCCCCACCACGATGACGTGCTCCACGGTGGTGCACTCGTCGCGTACCCGGGCGAACAGCGGCGCGATGGAACCGTCCACGATGACGACGCGGTCCTCGGCGTGGTTGACGACGTATGCCAGCTGTTCGGGGAAGAGGCGGATGTTGAGGGTGTGGAGGACTGCGCCCATCGAGGGCACCGCCAAATACGCCTCCAGGTGCTCCTGGTCGTTCCAGGCGAAGGTCCCGACCCGGTCCCCGGGCCCGACACCGAGCCGGCGCAGGGCCCGGGCCAGCTGCTCGGCGCGCGCCCCCACCTGGGAGAAGGTGGAATCCCGGTAGCCGTCGGGCTGCATCGTGACGACCCGGCTGTCGCCGTACACGGCCTGGCCGCGACGGAGGATGCCGCTCACCAGGAGGGGCCCGTCTTGCATCGTGCTCAGCATCCCCGGAGCATACCGGCGGGCCCGACGGGGAGGCGGGCCGTGCAATACCCTGACGTGCCATGGAACCTGCACGCGCCCTGGAATTCATCGGCCGCAACCACCGGGCCGTCCTGGCCACCACCCGCGACGACGGGGGCACACAGCTGTCGCTCGTGGCCGCAGGGGTCGACGGCGACGTGGTGGTGGTGAGCACCCGGGAGACCGCGGTGAAGACCAGGAACCTCCGGCGACGACCGCGTGCCACCGTGCTCGTCTTCACCGACGGCTTCTACGGCGACTGGGTGCAGGTGGAGGGCCCCGTGGAGATCGTGTCGCTCCCCGGGGCCATGGACGGCCTGGTGGCCTACTACCGCGGCGTGTCGGGTGAGCACCCCGACTGGGACGACTACCGCGCCGCCATGGAACGCGAGCGGCGCGTGCTGCTGCGGATCTCGGTGGAGCGCGCCGGGCCCGACCACACCGGCTGAACCCGCCTGACCCCGGCCGATCCTGCCTGACCCCGGGCGTCACCGATAGGGTACGCGGGTTGCCGCGGCAAGGGGCCCGCGACCGGCCGAGGAGGGCACATGGGGCGGGTCAACACGGTGCGCGGCCCGGTCGACGCCGACGAGCTGGGCACCACGCTCATGCACGAACACGTCTTCGTGCGCTCGCCCGAGGTGGCGTCGAACTGGCCCACCGGATGGGACCGCGCCGGGCGCATCGCCCAGGCGATCGAACGGCTCACCGAGCTCAAGGCGGCCGGGGTCGACACCATCGTCGACCTCACCGTCGTCGGCCTGGGCCGCGACATCGAGCTGGTCCAGGAGGTGGCCGCCCGGGTGGACCTGCACATCGTGGTCGCCACCGGCCTCTACACCTACAACGACCTGCCGCATTTCTTCGACTACCGCGCCGCCCCCTTCCGCCCCAACGGCGTCGACATCCTCGACGAGTACTTCCTCCACGACATCGAGGAGGGCATCGCCGGCTCGGGCGTCCGCCCCGGGATCCTGAAGTGCGCCACCGACAAGCAGGGCCTCACGCCCGACGTCGAGCGCGTGCTGCGCGCCGTCGCTCGCGTGCACCGCCGGACCGGACTGCCCATCTCCACCCACACCGATGCCGGCACACAGCGGGGGCTCGACCAGCAGCGGGTGTTCACCGAGGAGGGCGTGGACCTGCGTCGGGTGGTGATCGGCCACAGCGGCGACAGCACCGACCTCGACTACCTCGGCACCCTGCTCGAAGCGGGCTCGACGCTCGGCATGGACCGCTTCGGCGTCGACGCCTACTGCCCCACCGCCCAACGAATCGAGACCATCGCCCGCCTGTGCGAGGACGGATGGGCCCAGGGGATGGTCCTCTCCCACGACGCCGGGTGCCACATGGACTGGTTCGACGACGACTTCCTGCACCAGGTCCAGCCCAACTGGAACTTCCTGCACATCAGCCGCGAGGTCCTCCCGGCCATGCGCGAACGGGGAGTGAGCGAGGAGCACATCGACGCCATGCTCGTGGACAACCCGCGGCGCATCCTGGACCACGCCCCCGGCTACTGATGTGGACGACGCGGGTCGTCGGCTTCGGCGACGACCGGGTCCGAGGATCGCCCCGGGCGGCGGCGTGCATGTCTCCGACGTCGCCGGAGTCGGTGCCATGCGCCCGGGCGGCGTCGGGCCCCGGCACTACAGGCGGGCGTAGGTGCGCTCCTCGAGCTCGAAGTCCCGGGTGGCGTCGGCGTTGACCGACGCCTTGGTGGCGGCGATGGCGGCCAGGCAGTCCGCTGCGGTCACGTCGGCCTCGGTGCCCGACAATGCCCGCTCGAAGGCCAGCTGGGCGCTGCGTTGGGCGGCGAGGGCGAAGTCCGCCGGGGTGAAGCCCTCGGTGCGCGCCGCCACGTCCGCGGCATCGCACGCCGGCAGGAACTCGGCGGCCAGCTCGGCCCGCCCGTGCCGGTCGGGGGCCCCGATGGGGATGATGAGATCGAAGCGACCGGGGCGCAGCATGGCCGGGTCGATGGCGGCGATGGAGTTCGTCGCCATGATCATCAGTCGTCCGGGCCGGTCCTTGAACGCCGGGATGGCCTTCAACAGCTCGTTGACGATCGGTTGGCTGTCGGGCCGGGTGGCGCGCGCCGAGGCGATCTCGTCGGCCTCGTCGATGAAGCACACCAGACGGTCGACGCGCCGTAGGTCGTCGAGCGCGTCGCGTAGCGAGACAGCGGCCTGAGAGCCCTGACCGAGCAGCGAGGGGTGGAGCTCGACGAACGACCACGACAACCGCGACGCCACGGCGCGGGCGAACGACGTCTTGCCCGTCCCCGGTGGGCCGAACAACATCACCGCCGCCGGCGGGACGAGGCCGATCCGGTCGGCCAGGTCGGCGTGCGACAGGGGAGCCACGATGCGGCGCTCGAGGAGGTCTTTGGTCGAGGAGAACCCCTTCATCGATCCGAGCAGCCCGGGCGGGGGGAAGTGCCCGCCGTAGCGCTCCACGACGGCGAGCTCCTCGGGGACCATCGACGCCGCCCGGATGTAGAGGTGCAGCCCGTCGAGGCGGGTGAAGCCCTGGTTGGCGAAGGCCACCTCGCCGACCTGCCCCGGCTCGACGAGGGCGAGGAGCCGATGCGCGCCATGGTGGATGACCCCCTGGTCGAGCTCGCGCAGCAGCGCCGAGCCGATGCCGCGGTTGCGCCACTGCGGGTGCAACGCCAGGGCGAGGAGATGGGCGTCGGCCCCACACACACGCGCCACCGCCGCCCCCACGAGCCGACCCCCGGAGACGGCCACCGCGGCGGGCTGGTGCTCGTGGAGCGCTTCGACCACGTCGCTGCGGCTGTAGGCCGCCGCCGTCGCCGTGCCCGCGGCGTCGATCAGGCGCACGACGTCCTCGAACGGCGCGACGGGCTCGCGATGGTCGATGGACAGGACTCGCCACCCGGTGGTCATGGCGTCATTGTCCCGCGGCAACGGGCGTATTCACAACGGTTCGGGCCGGCCCGTCGACACAGGGCTCCTCCCGACTGCTCCCAGGGGACGACAAGAGCGATCGACCTCATCCCGGACCCGGGCTCCGGTGTCGCGCCGGACCTGCAGCTGCTCCACCAGGCGGCGCTCCCTGCGGCCGGCGCGCACCTCGAGGAGCCCGAGAGCCTGGTGGCGGCCCGGCCGGGCGGACCGGACGCAGATCGCGACGCGAGCCGCACCGTGGCTCCCGGGGCGCTGGGCACCGGCTGTCGACGGATCCTCCCGTCGGCGCGCGCCCGCGACCCGAGTCGGCTCGGCACCGGCATGGGACTGGCGGTGCCGAGCCCTGACATCGGGTCGTGTCGCCGCTGAACCGCTCGTTCCGACGACGAGAGGGAGTGTGGAGCACCGGGATCAACCTCGCGTCATCGGATGCTCAACATCTCCGCAACGACACGCCTGATCGACGCGATCGACGCGGCGGACCGATGGCGGCGCGACCAGCGGGGGCGGGGGCCGCTCGGTACGCTCAGAGGCTCCAAGCCCCGCACAGAGGAGCCGGTCGTGGCCGAATTCTCGTCCCATCCCCCCGGGACGCCTTCATGGTTCGACCTGTCGACCGCCGACCTGACCGGCGCCAAAGCCCACTCCTGCGCCCTCTTCGGCCGGGACGTGACCGATGGCGGTCCCGGGACCGGTGGGTGCTGCATTCTCCTGAAGGGCGGCATGTTCCTGAAGGGCGGCACGACCGTGGCCGGCGTGGGCCCGCGGCAGATGGAGGGCATGGCGCCGGCGTGGCCGACTTCGTGAGCGTGGACGACGCCGACGCCATGCCCGGCACGGCCTACACGGAGTGCAAGCGCGGCGGCGACACCGTCGGCGGCATGATGGACATGCCGGCTGCGATCCCGCCCCGGGTGCCGGCCACCCGGCGGGTCTCCTTCGCCGTCGTGAGCGACCGGTCCGGCGACGTGTTCGCGGTGACCACCGTGAACGCCGCCGCGTAGCAGGGCGCGCCGGCCACGGGATGCCGATGATCGGCGAGGACCTGCGCCGGGGGCGAGCGCCGGCGCGGGCCCGCCACCGGACGCCGGTGGCGGCGGGCCTGCTGGTGCTGGCGGTAGGGGTGCTGGCCCTCGGCCCGTACGCGGGCGGCGACGTGGTGCACGCCGACGACGAGGGGGACGCCCTCCCGAGCGTGCACGCCGGCGGGGTGCCCCTGGGTGTGTACGTGGGCCCCGGTGACCCCCGGTCGGTCGCCGACTTCGCCACCGCCACCGGCACCAGGCCCAGCCTGGCGTCGGACTACCTGCCGGGTGGTGACGGGTGGGCCGGCATGGTGATGCGGGCGCCGCTGGCACGCTTCCTGGCGCCGTGGGACGGCAGCCGGTACCGGCTCGTTCTCGGCGTGCCCCTCGTCCCGACCGCCCGGGGCAGGGCGGTCGGGACGCTGGCCGCCGGCGCCGCCGGTCGCTACGACGCCGAGTTCACCACGCTGGCCGAGTCCCTCGCCTTCTACGGCCAGGGGGATGCCATCGTGCGCCTGGGGTGGGAGTTCAACGCCCCGTGGTACCCGTGGGGGGTGGCGAACACCGCCGGCGCCGCCGACTACGCCGCGTACTTCCGGCACGTGGTCACCGCCATGCGCAGCGTCCCGGGCACCTCGTTCCGGTTCGTCTGGAACGCCACGCCCGGCCCCTCGCCGTTCGACCTCGCCGCCGCCTACCCCGGGGACGGCTACGTCGACTTCGTGGGCCTCGACCTCTACGACCAGATCTGGGGCATGCCCCAGGACCCCAACCTCGTGTGGTCGCACTTCCTGACCGAGGCGAACGGTCTGCGGTGGCTGTCGTCGTTCGCCGACGCCCACCACAAGGCCGCGGTGATCCCCGAGTGGGGCGTCACCATCCGCTCGGACGGGCACGGCCTCGGCGACGACCCGCTGTTCGTGGCCCGTATGGCGGGCTGGGTCACCACGCACGACGTCGCCTTCACGAGCTACTTCGGGTTCGACGCGCCCGACGGCCGGCACGACATCCTGGACGGCGCCTTCCCGAATTCCCTGACCGCCTTCGAGCACTCGTTCGCCACCGCCCACGCCGTCGCCGTCGCCGGCCCCGGCCCCGGCCCCGGCCCCGGCGAAGCGGACGTCAACCCGACACGAGCGTCGCGGTGATCGTCCCCTTCACGCCGGCAGGGCTCACGAAGTCCCCGATCATGTGGTGCGTGCCGTCGCGGGTGACGACGGTCGCCGTCCCCGTCTCCCGGCCGCTGCCGAGCGTCACGGTGAACGACAGCGTCGTGCCCGACACCTTGCCCGTGACGGACTCGACGCCCACCGGCGTGGCCACCGTCCCCGAGAACACCCCCGTCGTGCGGTTCTCGGTCGTGACGACCAGGCTCTGCGCCGAGAACGTCGCCTCGTAGGCGAGGAGCAGGTTCCAGGTGCCCCGGACGTCGACGGGCGCCGCTGCCGGAGGGGTCGTCGACGGGGTGGTCGTCGGGGCGGCCCTCGACGAGGTGAAGGGCCCGGCGTGCGTCACGGCCAGGGCTCCCGTCATCACCGCCAGGGCGGTCACGATGATCCCGGCGCGCGCCACGACGCTGGTCCGGCTCCCCTCGGGGTGACCCGACCCCGGCCCGGGCACCCGGGCGGGCGGCAGGGGGTGGCCGGGCGTCACGTCATGGTCGACGTCGTCATCGGGATGGAAGGTCCAAGCCGCACCGGGAGGCTCCTCGGCGGGGGGCGACACCGCGACACCCACGGGACGCCCGATCGACGGGCGCGACCGGGGCGCCCGTTGCACGCCCCCGGCATGGGTGGGCACTGGGCCGCCACCGGGCTCGTGGGCGCGCTCCGTCACCCCTCTGACATCGGCGGGCCCGGAGGCCGCCTTGAGCCTGGGGCCCGCGGGTCCCGTGCCTGGCCCGACAGGCGAGGGCCCGGCAGCCGGGCGTCAGGTGAGGGCGGAGGGAGCCGGCTGCCGGCCGGGCTTGGCGAAGCGCATGTGCAGGGCGATGGCCGCGCTCGTGACCGCCGCCCACCCGCACCACACCGAGGCGAACCCGTCGACGGTCAGCTTGGCGATGACGGCGATGGCGACGACGTTGACGAGGCCGAACAACAGGACGTGGCGGTACCCCGAGGCGAGCAGGGCGCCGCAGGTGGCCACCACGTACAGGCTGACGATGGCGAGCCCCCCGCCGAGCTGCAGCTCGTAGGCGAGATGGTAGGGATGCTCGCTCACCCCCACGGGCCCCCGCACCATGGCCGCGAAGAGCACCGCGGCGACGACGACACCGACGGCGACGAAGGGTGCCATGACCCAGCGGCGGCTGCGCGTCGGCTCGAGCTGCACGACCGCCAGCGGGACGAAGATCGGCAGCACGACGAAGGCGATCAGGAGGTAGACCCACAGCGCCACCCGGCCGACGTCGGACGGGACGTGGCCCTGCTGCCACCACCACACGAAGGCCTCGTCGAGCTGATGCGCCCCCAGGATCAGCGGCAGGGCCGCCATGGCCAGATGGCCACGGCGCCGGCGCACGTGGCGAACGGCGTCGACACCGATGGCACTGATGGCGATCCCACCGACGAGGTCGGCCTGCGGGGAGAAGCACACGCCGCTACGACCGGCTCCCTGTGGTTCGGTGGGTCATCGCTACCCGTCACGCTAGCCGGGGATCGCCCCGGCCCGGCGCAGGACACCTGCCGGTGTGCATCGGGCCCGGCGGGGCCGGCTGTCTCGGCTCCATGCCCCCGACGACAAGGGTGTCACCCGCGGCCTGACCCCGGGCGGTGGCCACGCCCGCTCAGCGCAGGGCGAGCTGGCCCGGCACGAGCGGTGCCGGCAGGGCCGTGTCCTCCATCAGCCAGCGGTCCACGCCGGCTGCGCACGACCGCCCCTCGGCGATGGCCCACACGATGAGGCTCTGGCCCCTCGTCATGTCGCCGCACACGAAGACGCCCTCGCGGCTGGTCTGCCAGCCGGCGTCACAGGCCACGTTCCCGCGGGCGTCGAGCTCGAGGCCGAGCTCCCCCACGATGCCCCGCCGCTCGGCACCGAGGAAGCCCATGGCGAGGAGCACGAGCTCGCAGGGGAGCTCGAACTCGCTGTCCGCCACGGGCTCGAAGACGGGGCGGTCGGCATCACTGCGCATCTCGACGCCGTGCCCGCGCAGCGCCCGCACCGACCCGGTGCCGTCGTCCACGAACGCCGCCGTGGTGACCCCGTAGACCCGCTCCCCACCCTCCTCGTGGGCGGAGGTCGTCCGGAACACGAGCGGCCACGTGGGCCAGGGGTTCTCGTCGGCGCGGCCGTCCGGTGGCTTGGGCATGATCTCGAGCTGGTGGACCGAGCGCGCCCCCTGCCGGTGGGCGGTGCCCAGGCAGTCGGCGCCCGTGTCGCCCCCGCCGATGATGACGACGTGCTTGCCCGCCGCGGTGACGGGCGCGGTGGCGAGCGCACCTTCGCGCACCAGGTTGGAGGGCTTCAGGTAGTCCATCGCCAGGTGGATGCCGGCCAGGTGCCGGCCGTCGACCGGCAGGTCGCGCGGCAGTGTGGCTCCGCCCGCCACCACCACGGCGTCGTACTGCGCCACCAGCTCCTCGGCCGGGACGACGCGTACGTCGGGGGCGCACGCCGCCCCGGGCCCGCGTCGCTCGCCCGGCTCGACGGGCTCGGCGTCCCCTCCGTCGGCGACCGCCGCGCCCACCGGGCCCGCCGGGTCTCCGACCGCTGTCGAGCACCGGAACTCCACGCCCTCGGCGCGCAGCTGCGCCAACCGGCGATCGAGCACCGCCTTCTCCATCTTGAATTCCGGGATGCCGTAGCGCAGCAGGCCGCCGGGCCGCTCCGCCCGCTCGTACACCACGACCCGGTGACCAGCCCGGGCGAGTTGCTGGGCACAGGCGAGACCCGCAGGCCCTGAGCCGACGACCGCCACCGAGCGGCCCGTCCGCACCGTGGGCGGCTGGGGAGCGACCCATCCCTCGGCCCATCCGCGCTCGGCGATCTCGAGCTCGATGCGCTCGATGGTCACCGGGTCCGAGTTGATCCCGAGCACACATGCCCCCTCGCAGGGTGCCGGGCACAGCCGCCCGGTGAACTCTGGGAAGTTGTTGGTGGCGTGCAGGCGCTCCAGCGCGTCGGGCCAGTCGCGGCGGTAGACGAGGTCGTTCCACTCCGGGATGAGGTTGCCGAGCGGGCACCCCTCGTGGCAGAAGGGGATGCCGCAGTCCATGCAGCGCGCCCCCTGGTCCACGGCGTCGGGCTCGGGGAACGACTCGTAGACCTCGCGCCAGTCCCGCAGGCGCACCGGCACGGGCCGGCGCGGCGGCAGCCGCCTGGCGAACTCCAGGAACCCGGTGGGCTTGCCCATGGCCGCTCTCCCCCGCCCGGCGCCTAGCCGTGCGAGGCGGCCATGACCGCCTCGTCCACCGACACGCCCTCGTCCACCGCCCGGCGCGTGGCCTCGAGGACGCGGCGGTAGTCGCGCGGCATCACCTTCACGAAGTCGCCCAGCGCCGCCCCCCACGACTCGAGCAGTCGGCCGGCGACGGCGGAACCGGTCTCCTCACCGTGGCGCGCCACGGTGTCGCACAGCCACTGCCGGTCCTCCTCGTCGAGCGGGTCCAGGTCGACCATCTCGAAGTTGACCCGCTCGGCGAAGTCCCGGCCGGGGTCGTAGACATAGGCGATCCCGCCCGACATGCCGGCCCCGAAGTTGCGCCCCGTCGGGCCGAGCACCACGACCCGCCCACCCGTCATGTACTCGCACCCGTGGTCGCCCACGCCCTCGACCACGGCGGTGGCGCCCGAATTGCGGACGCAGAAGCGCTCACCCACCTGGCCGCGCACGTAGCACTCGCCCGCGGTGGCGCCGTAGAGGATGACGTTGCCGGCGATGATGTGCTCCTCGGCCGCGAACGGGGAGGACTCCGGGGGCCGCACCACCACGCGGCCGCCCGACAGGCCCTTCGCCAGGTAGTCGTTGGCGTCGCCGTACAGGCGCAGCGTCACGCCCCGGGGGACGAAGGCGCCGAAGCTCTGCCCGGCCGAGCCGCGGAACGTGAGCGAGATGGACCCGTCGGGGAGCCCGGCGGCACCGTGGCGGGAGGTGATCTCGTAGCCGAGGAGCGTCCCCACCGTCCGGTCGACGTTGGCGATCGGCAGCTCCACCGACACCGTGGCGCCGTCCTCGATGGCGGGGCGGCAGGCCTCCAGGAACCGGTGGTCGAGCGCCTTGTCGAGCCCGTGGTCCTGCACCCGGCAGCAGTGCCGTTCGGTGGGCGGCCCTTCCTCGGGCTGCGCCAGGATGGGCGAGAGGTCGAGGCCCCTCGCCTTGAAGTGGTCGGTGGCCTCGAGCACGTCGAGCAGGTCGACGCGACCCACGGCCTCCTCGATCGAGCGCAGCCCGAGCGCGGCGAGGTACTCGCGCACCTCCTCGGCGATGAACTCGAAGAAGTTCTCCACGAACTCCGGCTTCCCGGCGAAGCGCTTGCGCAGCTCGGGGTTCTGCGTGGCGATCCCCACGGGGCAGGTGTCGAGGTGACAGACGCGCATCATCACGCACCCCGACACCACCAGGGGCGCAGTGGCGAAACCGAATTCCTCGGCGCCGAGGAGGGCGGCGACGACCACGTCCCGGCCGGTCTTCAGCTGCCCGTCCACCTGTACGACGATCCGGTCGCGCAGGCCGTTGAGCACGAGCGTCTGCTGGGTCTCGGCCAGGCCGAGCTCCCAGGGGATGCCGGCGTGCTTGATCGAGGTGAGGGGGCTGGCGCCGGTACCGCCGTCGTGGCCGGAGATCAGCACCACGTCCGACTTGGCCTTGGCGACGCCGGCGGCCACGGTTCCCACCCCGACCTCGGCGACGAGCTTGACGTGCACCCGGGCCTTCGGGTTGGCCGACTTCAGGTCGTGGATCAGCTGGGCGATGTCCTCGATCGAGTAGATGTCGTGGTGCGGCGGCGGGGAGATGAGCCCCACCCCCGGCGTCGAGAAGCGGGTCTTGGCGATCCACGGGTAGACCTTGTGGCCCGGCAGCTGGCCGCCCTCCCCGGGCTTGGCGCCCTGGGCGATCTTGATCTGGAGGTCGTCGGCGTTGACCAGGTACTCGCTGGTGACGCCGAAGCGTGCCGAGGCCACCTGCTTGATGGCGCTGCGGCGGAGGTCGCCGTTGTCGTCGGGGACGAACCGCTCGGCGTCCTCGCCCCCCTCCCCCGTGTTGGACTTGCCACCCAGACGGTTCATGGCGATGGCGAGCGTCTCGTGGGCCTCGGCGGAGATCGACCCGTAGGACATGGCCCCCGTGGCGAAGCGCGACACGATGTCGGCCACCGGCTCGACCTCGTCGACGGGCACGGCCGGCAGCACGCCCTCGCGCAGGCGCAGCAGGCCGCGCAGGGTGGCCAGGGCGGCCGACTGGTCGTCGACGAGGCGGGTGTACTCCTTGAAGATGTCGTAGCGCTTGGCCCGGGTGGCGTGCTGCAGCTTGAAGACGGTCTTCGGGTTGAAGAGGTGGACCTCGCCCTCGCGGCGCCACTGGTACTCGCCGCCACCCTCCAGCTCGCGGTGCGCACGCTCGGTCGGGCGGTCGTAGTGTGCCAGCCGGTGGCGCGCCGCGACCTCTCGCGCCAGCACGTCGAGCCCGACGCCGCCGATCCGGCTCACGGTGCCGGTGAAGTACTCGTCGACGACCTCGGGGGCGACGCCCACGGCCTCGAAGATCTGGGCCCCGGTGTACGACGCCACCGTCGAGACGCCCATCTTCGACATGATCTTGATGACGCCCTTGCAGGCCGCCTTGATGTAGTGCGACCGCGCCTGGCGGGGCGAGACCCCCTCGAGCAGGTTGCGGGCGATCATGTCGTCGATGGTCTCGAAGGCGAGGTAGGGGTTCACGGCCGACGCGCCGTACCCGATGAGCAGCGCGATGTGGTGCACCTCGCGAGCGTCTCCGGTCTCGACCACGAGGCCGACGCGGGTCCGGGACTTCTCGCGCACGAGGTGCTCGTGCACCGCCGCCGTGAGCAGCAGCGACGGGATGGGCGCCAGGCGGGCGTTGGAGTTGCGGTCCGACAGGATGATGACGTTCGAGCCCAGCGCGATGGCGATGCTCACCCGCCGGCGGACGTCCTCGACGGCCTCGCGCAGCGCCTCGCCGCCGCCGGACGGGTCGAACAACCCGTCGATGGCGAAGGCGTTGTAGCCGGGCGTCTCCCCGTGCTCGTTGACGTAGGCGAGCTTGGCGAGGTCGTCGTTGTCGATGACCGGGTTGGGCAGGATGATCTGGCGGCACGACGCCGCCGTGGGCTCGAGCAGGTTGCCCTCGGGGCCGAGCTTCGACCGGCCCGACGTCACCAGCTCCTCGCGGATGGCGTCGAGCGGCGGGTTGGTCACCTGCGCGAACAGCTGGGTGAAGTAGTCGAAGACGAGGCGCGGGCGCTCCGACAGCGCGGCGATGGCGGCGTCGTGGCCCATCGACCCGAGCGGCTCCACACCGCTCCTGGCCATCGGAGCCAGGATGAGGCGGAGCTCCTCGTCGGTGTAGCCGAACAGCTGCTGATGGGTCACCACCGACGCGTGCTGCGGGGTGAGCATCATGCGCGGTGGGAGGTCGTCCAGGGTGACCTGTCCCTCCTCGAGCCACTGGCCGTAGGGGTGCTCGGCGGCGAGCTGGGCCTTGATCTCGGCGTCGTCGACGATGCGGCCCTGGGCGGTGTCCACCAGGAACATCCGGCCGGGCTGGAGCCGCCCCTTGCGCACCACCACGGCCGGATCGATGTCGAGCACGCCCACCTCGGACGCCAGGACCACGAGGCCGTCGTCGGTCACCCAGTAGCGGGCGGGCCGCAGCCCGTTGCGGTCGAGCACCCCGCCGGCCACGGTCCCGTCGGTGAAGACCACCCCGGCGGGGCCGTCCCAGGGCTCCATGAGCGAGGCGTGGTACCGGTAGAAGGCGCGGCGCGCCGGGTCCATGGCGGTGTGGTTCTCCCACGCCTCGGGGATCATCATGAGCACGGCGTGGGGCAGGCTGCGGCCGCCCAGGTGCAGCAGCTCGAGGACCTCGTCGAACGACGCCGAGTCGCTGCCGTCAGGGTCGCAGACGGGGAACAACCGCGCCAGATCGCCGGGGATGAGGTCGCTGGCGAGCAGCGCCTCGCGGGCGCGCATCCAATTGCGGTTCCCACGCAGGGTGTTGATCTCGCCGTTGTGGGCCAGGTACCTGTACGGGTGCGCCAGCGGCCATGACGGGAAGGTGTTGGTCGAGAAGCGCGAGTGCACCAGGGCCAGGCCGCTGTCGAACGACGGGTCGGAGAGGTCGGGGAAGAACTCGGCCAGCTGGTGCCCGGTGAGCATGCCCTTGTACACGAGGGTCCTCGCCGACAGCGACGCCACGTAGGCGCCGTGCACCTCGTGCTCGACCCGCTTGCGCAGGCAGAAGGCGAGCCGGTCGAGGGCGACGGGGTCCGCCGCCGGCCACCCCGGGCGCGGCACCACCGCCACCTGGGCCATGCGGGGCATGGCGCGGCGCGCCGAGGCGCCCAGGCACGCCGGCTCGACGGGCACGTCGCGCCACCCGAGCACGGCCAGGCCCTCCTCGGTGGCGAGCTCCTCCACGCGGCGCTGCGCCTTGTCGGCGTCGCTGCGCTCCGCGGGCAGGAACACGGTGCCGACGGCGTACTCCCCGGGCCCGGGGAGGTCCACGCCCATGGCACCGGCCAGGAAGCCGTGGGGCACCTGGACCAGGATGCCGGCCCCGTCCCCGGTCGCCACCTCGGCGCCGGTGGCACCCCGGTGGGCGAGGTGCTCGAGGGCGGTGATCGCCTGGCGGACGAGCCCGTGGCTGCGCCGGCCGTGCAGGTCGGCCACCAGCGCGATCCCGCAGGCGTCGTGCTCGAAAGCGGGGTCGTACAGGGGCGCGCCGGGGTGGCGTGGAGCAGGCCTTCGGGAGGCAGGGCCCTTCGTTGTCGTCACGAGATCACTCCGTGGTCGCTCACGCGGAGGCGGGTCGCTGGCGCCCGGGACGACACTGGCCCTGCTGCAGCCCCCGTAGGATACCCCGCGTGTACGGGCCGCCTGCGCACCCACGCCGGTGACGGCCACGAGTCGCCCGCCGGCCGCGGCCGGCGACGACCGCCGCTACGACGTGGTGGTGGTCGGCGGCGGCGCCATCGGGCTGGCGACGGCCTGGACGCTGGCGGCGCGGGGCCTGGCGGTGGCGGTCGTCGACCCCGAGCCCGGCCGGGGGGCGTCGTGGGCGGCGGCCGGGATGCTCGCCCCCGTGAGCGAGGTCCATCACGGCGAGGAGCCCCTCTTGGCCCTGGCCCTGGCGGCGGCGCGGCAGTGGCCGGCGTTCGCCGCCGAGCTCGAGGCGGCCGTCGGGCGATCCGTCGGCTACCGGGCCACCGGGACGCTGGTGGTGGCGGTCGACGACGGTGACCGGGCCTGGACCGAGGAGCTCCTCGCCTTCCAGCGCGACCTCGGCCTCGACGTGCAGTGGCTCTCCGGGCGCGCCGCGCGCCACTTGGAGCCGGGCGTGGCCCCCGGCGTGCGCGGGGCCATCTGGGTGGCCGACGACCACCAGGTGCACACCCGCCTGCTCGTGGGGGCGCTGCTCGACGCCGCTGCCGGGGCGGGGGCCGAGCTGTGGAGGGACCGGGCGGTCTCGCTCGAGTGCGGCGGCGGCGCCGTGTCGGGCGTGCACCTCGCCGCCGGCCCCCGGCTGCGCGCCGGGTGCGTGGTGCTCGCCGCCGGGTGCTGGTCGGGCGGGCTCGACGGGCTCCCCGACGGGGCGGTGCCCCCGGTGCGGCCCGTGAAGGGCCAGATCCTTCGTCTCACCCCCACCGGCCAGGCGGGCACCGGACCGGCACCCGTGCTCGGCCGGACGGTACGCGGCATCGTGCGCGGCGCCTCGGTGTACCTGGTGCCGCGCCAGGACGGCAGTGTGGTGGTGGGCGCCACGATGGAGGAGCGCGGCTTCGACACCGCGGTCACCGCCGGTGCCGTCTACGAGCTGTTGCGCGACGCACACCGCGTCGTGCCGGGTGTCACCGAGCTCGTCCTCGGCGAGGCGCGTGCCGGACTGCGACCGGGCTCCCCCGACAACGCGCCCATCGTCGGGCGGCCCGCGGTGGCGGGCGTCGACGGCCTGGTGGTGGCCACCGGCCACTTCCGCCAGGGCATCCTCCTCACCCCGATCACCGCCCGGGCGGTGGCGGCCATCGTCGACGGTGCCGAGCCACCGGCGGAGATGGCGCCCTTCGGGCCGGGGCGATTCGCCGGCGTGGCGACGCGCGCCGGGCCCTGAGGCGAAGTGCCATGCTGGCCCGGTGGGTGAGCTCCGGATCGTGGTGAACGGCCAGGAGCACACCGTGGCGCCCGGTGCCACCGTGGCGGACCTGGTCCGCTCGTGGTGCGCCTCCCCCACCGGGATCGCCGTGGCACGCAACCGCGAAGTCGTGCCCCGCAGCGAGTGGGACAGCACGCCGCTGATGGCGCGCGACGTCCTGGAGATCGTGACCGCGGCGGCGGGCGGCTGAGATGGCCGCGGACCGCGCCGACTTCGTCATCGCCGGGCAGGCGCTCCGCTCGCGGCTGGTCCTCGGTACCGGCGGCATCGCCAGCCTCGAGGTGCTCGACGCCGTGGTCGAGGCCTCGGGCGCGGCCCTCGCCACCGTGGCCGTGCGGCGGGTCGACCCCGCGGCCCGCGGCGGGATCCTCGACGTGCTGCGGGCGCGGGGCGTGGCCGTGCTCCCCAACACCGCCGGCTGCTTCACCGCCGCCGAGGCCGTCCTGACGGCCAAGCTGGCCCGAGAGGCCTTCGACACCGACTGGGTGAAGCTCGAGGTGATCGGGGACGAGGACACGCTGCTGCCCGATGCCGTGGAGCTGCTCGACGCCGCCGAGCAGCTGTGCGACCAGGGCTTCGTCGTCCTGCCCTACACCAACGACGACCCCGTGCTGGCCCGGCGCCTCGAGCAGGCCGGGTGCGCGGCGGTCATGCCCCTGGGCTCCCCCATCGGCAGCGGCCTGGGCATCCGCAACCCCCACAACATCGCCCTCATCACCGAGGCGTCCATCGTGCCGGTGATCCTCGACGCCGGCATCGGCACCGCCTCGGACGCCGCCCAGGCGATGGAGCTGGGCTGCGCGGGCGTCATGGTCGCCACCGCCATCACCCGGGCGCGCGACCCGGTGCGCATGGCCGGCGCCTTCCGAGCCGCCGTGGAGGCCGGGCACCAGGCCCGGCTGGCGGGCCGCATCCCCCGCCGCCACCGGGCGCAGGCCTCCAGCCCCGTCGACGGGCTCGCGGACCTCTGACCTACGCTGCGGTCGTGGACCCCCGGGTGGCCATGACCATCGCCGGCTCCGACTCCGGTGGCGGGGCGGGGCTCCAGGCCGACCTGAAGACCTTCGCCGCCCACCGCGTCTTCGGCACCAGCGTGGTCACGGCCGTGACCGCCCAGAACACCGCCGCGGTGCTGGGCGTCCACGTGCTCGACCCCGCCTTCGTGGACCTGCAGATCGCCGCGGTCGTGTCGGACCTGCCCGTGGTGGCGGTGAAGACCGGCATGCTGGCGTCATCGGCGACGGTCGCAGCCGTGGCGCGGCGGGCGGCCGCCGGCGATCTTCCCGACCTGGTCGTCGACCCCGTCCTGGTGGCGTCGACCGGCCGACCGCTCCTCGACGACGACGGGATCGCCGCCTACCTCGAGCTGCTGCTGCCCCACGCCGCCGTCGTCACGCCCAACACGACGGAGGCCGCCCTCCTGGCGGGCCACGCCGTCGACGACGTGGACGCCATGGTGCGCGCCGCGCACCGCCTGGCGGCCACCGGGGCGCGGGTGGTGGTGGTCACGGGCGGCCACCTCGGCGGAGAGCACGCCCCGGACGTGGTGCTGCTCGACGGCACCGTGCACGTCCTGGAGGGACCGCGGGTGGTGTCGGGCAACGACCACGGCACGGGGTGCACGCTGTCGGCCGCCATCACCGCCCACCTTGCCCGCGGCGCGGCCGTGCTCGACGCCGTCACCCGGGCGAAGGACTTCGTGACGGCCGCGCTCGACGGCGCGGCCGGGTGGCACCTGGGCGCGGGCCACGGGCCGCTCGACCACTTCGGTTGGAGGGACCACGCCGGACCGTGACATGGCGCCGGGCGTGACATGGCGCCGGGCGTGACATGGCGCCGGGCCGGGCCGCCCCCCGGGGAGACGCGACGTGGCGGCGGGAGATGCGCACGGGTGCGGGACACGGGGGCGACGAGTGTGTCCCTCGTCGCCCCCGCTTCCCCCGCAGCTGCCCACGAACGTGGGCGATTCACCCCCCGAGACGCCGCGCCTCCGGTTTCACACCGAGGGCGCTCCCCCCCGACGGGACCCCCAGGGTCCCGGCGTCCGGGATACTGTACGGCGCGTCCTGCGGGGCCGTCAACGCGTTACGTCAATGTAGTTTCACTCTACGAGGTCGCAGGGGTTGTCGGCGCCACGGCCGCCGCCCGGTGCCGACCGACGGGCCCCGGGAGCGTCCTTGTACACTCGCCTGGCCACGACGGGCCCGTCCCCGTGGACCCCGAACGATGCCCCGCCCCGCCGACCGACCCGGTGTCCCCGACCCGACCCCCGGGGGAGCGGTGACCGTGGACGCCCGCGGCAACGGCCATGGCGAGGCCGACCGGCGGCCCCTGCCCGCCGCGCCCCGCCGGCGGCCCCCCGGACCGAGCACGAAGCCCGCTCTGGTCGTGCTGGGGTTGACGGTGTTCCTGTTCCTCCTGGGGGCCACGCTCGAAGCCGTGAGCGGACACCAGAGCCGACCGACCCCGGTACCGACCTCGATCGCCACCGCACGCGGTGCCGTGTTGCGGGCCGTGCCGGCACGCCCCTTGCTGACGGCCATCGTCTCGGTGGGCCAGCCGCCCGACGACCTGCTCGACGCCTTGGCCGTCCCCAGGGGCTCGGCGCCCGTGGCCGGCTCCACCACCGATCGCGGGGTCGAGCTCTACGACCGGTCACTGCGCATGGAGGTGGCCGCCACCCAACAGGACGTCATCGCGTTCTTCCGTGCCCAGCTGCCCGCACAGCACTGGCGGCGGCTCAGCCAGGGCCCCGACAGCAACGGGCCCGGCTACCTCATCCTGGAGCAGCACCCCGCCAGCGACGGCCACGAGTGGGAGATCGGGGTCACGGTGGCTCCCACCGTGTTCGGCGGCACGCCCTCGGCCACGTCGACGGCGGGTGCGGGCGCCTCGAGCACCGGCACCACCGCCTTCACGCTACGGCTCTTCGCCGTGTCGGACCAGAACTGACGGCCGCCGGGCGCCCACCAGCAGCGGCTCTTCGGTCTCGGCGGGATCCTCGGGTTCGCCGGCGGCGGCCGTGACCGGCTCGAAGGGGTCCACCGACTCCTCGCCGCGCAGCAGCCACGCCCATACGAAGAAGTCGACCGGGTAGAGCAGGTACCCGACGCGGGTGGCGGGGGCCAGGAGGATGGCGACGGTCATCACCCATCCCACCAGGCGCGCCAGGGCGGCCGGCGTGGTCGGCCGGTGGCGGACCAGGACGTAGCCCAGCACGAGGGCGCCCGCGGCCGCGGCCGTCACCGTGAAGGCCCGGTGGATCCAGGGGAACAGCGACACCACGATGTGACCGATCAGGGGGCTGCCGGCCGGGGACCGCACACCGGCCAGCCCCAGCGGGAAGCGCACGACGTTGTCGATGAACGCCGAGACGTTCTCCGCCGCGGTGGGCAGCACCGCCGGGATCATCACGCCGAGGATGCCGGCGAGCACCGCCAGCACCGGTCGCCGACCGCGCCGGCCGTGGCGATCGCGCGCCACCAGGAGCGCCAGGGCGGCGAGCGGCCACGCCGTGATCTTCATCGACGCCGCCACCCCCAGGGCCACCCCGGCCCACAGAGGCCGTCTTCGTTGCAGCAGGACAAGGCCGAGGAGCATCAGGGCGGCCACGGGGAGGTCGTCACCGCCGGTGGCGAGGGGCAGCGCCGCAGTGGGCAGCACGGTCATGCTCTGCAGCGCGAGAACGCGCGGACCGGTGGGGCCGCGGCACAGCGCCAGCGCGATCACGACCACCAGGATCGTGAACACGGAGAAGGCCACGCGGGCGTCGGTGAGGCGCGGCGACGCACTCGTGCTGCGGGGGCCGCCGAACAGCGACATGAGCGGGAGGTACGGGTTGTAGACGTCGTAGGCGGGCTGGCCCGGCGGCGCCTTGATGTGGGCGCGGGGGTCGATGCGCGAGTACGGGTCCTTACCGTGCACGAAGGCGTCGCCGGCGCGCTCCACCACCGCCACCTCGGGTTGGACGTGCGCGGTCCCCCCTGTGTCGGTGCGCCACAGCACCTCGAGCGAGAGCGGCATGAGCGTGGCGCCGAGCAGGACCACCAGGAACGTGACGGCGCGCGGTGTCGTCCAGTGCCAGGTGGCGATGGCCCGACCGCCCGCCGCGTCGACCGATGCCCGCCCGGCGGCCCCACCGGCGCCGGTACCGGCAGCAGTACCGTCGGCGGCGCGTGCGGCGCGCCGGCGCTCCCGGCGGGCCAACAGGGCCGAGGCCACCGCCCCGGCGACGTAGGGCCCCACCGCCAGCCTCCCCCACTGTTGGTAAAGGCTGATCGAGGCGAGCTGGGCCGTGCCGATGGCGAAGAGGGCGGACGCCGAGTAGAGCACGGCGTCCCGTTCCTCGGGGCTCCACGACGCCATCACCCGGGCACCCCGCCCAAGGAGGCCGGTGGACATGACCCCATGGTAGGCCCCTGCCGCCCACGCCAGGCCGACGGTCGGGACGGCCGACGGTGCGCGCCGTAGGCTGCAGCCGTGCCCGACGACCCCACGGCCCGGCTCGTCGGCGACGGCCCCACGGCCCGGCTCCCTGGCGACGGCCCCGGTCACGACGCCGTCGACAGCGGCTTCCCGGCCTTCGTCGTGCGCAACGACGGCGAATCCGTCGCCACCGGCGTGGAGGAGCTCCACCTCGGCGACCTGCCCGAGGGCGAGGTGCTCGTCGAGGTGGCGTGGTCGTCGGTCAACTACAAAGACGCCATGGTCACCGTGCCCGGCAACCGCGTGGCCCGGACGTCCCCGCTCGTCCCCGGCGTCGACCTCGCCGGGGTCGTCGTGGCGAGCGACGACCCCGACCTCGCGCCCGGGACGGCCGTCCTCGCCCACGGCGGGGACATCGGCGTGGCGCGCCACGGCGGTTACGCCCGCTACGCCCGGGTGCCCGCAGGCGTGGCCCTGGCGCTTCCCGAGGGGCTGTCGGCACGCGACGCCATGGCCATCGGCACCGCCGGCTTCACCGCCGCCTTGTCCGTCGACCAGCTCGAGCAGCACGGGATGCGCCCCGGGGAGGGCCCGGTCCTCGTGACCGGCGCCTCAGGTGGGGTCGGGTCGTTCGCCGTGGTGCTACTGGCGGCGCGCGGCTACGAGGTCGCGGCGAGCACCGGCAAGTCCGACGAGCACGATTGGCTGCGGGCGCTCGGCGCCGCCGAGGTCATCGGGCGCGACGACATCGACAAGGCCGGCGGGCGCGTGCTCGGGCCCGAGCACTGGGCGGGCGCCGTCGACTGCGTCGGCGGGGAGACACTGGCGCGGGCCCTGCAGGGTCTGCGGTACGGGGCGGCGGTGGCCGCCAGCGGACTGACCGGAGGGACCGCGCTCGAAACCACCGTGTACCCCTTCATCACCCGCAGCGTCGCCCTGCTCGGGGTGGACTCGGTGCGCACGCCCGTCGAGCGCCGGCGCCAGGTGTGGGGGCGACTCGGCACCGACCTCCGGCCCGCCCACCTCGACGACCTGATCGCCGCCGAGGTCCCCCTGCAGGGCGTGGCGCACGCGTTGTCCGACATCCTGGCGGCGCGCGTCCGCGGGCGGCTGCTCGTCCGGCTGGACGGGCCTCCATAAAGCAGGGCCGTGCCTGGGCCGGTCTGCCCACGGCCTGCGGCGGGGTCAGGCCTGCGGCGGGGCCAGGCCTGCGGCGGAGTCAGGCCTGCGGCGGGGCGGTGGTCTGCGAGGCCGCCGAGCCCGCCGCGAACACCGGGGACACCGTGACCGTGCCGCCGTTGCACACCATCATCTGCACCCGGACCACGTCGTGGTCGACGGCGTTGGGCGGGGTCACGTCGATCTGGGCGGCGGTGGGGCACGAGGTCTCGGTCCCCGTGGTCACGTCCGAGTACGCCAGGTTGAAGTACGCCGTCGCTCCCGGGTCGAGCACGACGGGCGTCGGGGAGATGTTCGTGAACTGATAGTTCCCGGCCCGCACCACCCGCGTCACCAGCTGCGTGCCCGAGGAGTCGAGCAGCTGCGCCCCCGGGAACCCGTTCATGGGACAGCTGGACGTCGTCGAATTGCGCATCCCGAACGTGAGCTCGAACGTCCCGGCCGCACCCTGGGAGCCGACCACCGTCGTCACCAGGGAGCTGGCCGCACAGGCCACGCCGCCGAGCACGCCGGTCGTCGTGGTTGTGGACGAGCCGGCGGAGGTCGCGCTCGTCGACGTCGTCGGGCCCGCCGTGGTGGTCGCGCCCCCGTTGCCCGGGGCGGCGGTGTGGCCCGACGAGCACGCGGAGAGACCCGCGGCCAGAGACAGCGCCGCCAGGGCGGGCAGCGCCGTGCGGAGGCGCATCAGGAGCTGAAGTCCTCGGGGCGGACCGTGTCGAGGAACTGGCGGAACTCGCCCACCAGCTCGTCGGGGGTGGACGGGTCGCCGTCCTCGTCCTCGTCGTCGGTGGGCAACAGGATCCCCTCGGAGTCCATGAGGTCGTCGGCCACGTACAGGGGGCTCCCGGTGCGCACGGCCAGCGCGACGGCGTCCGACGGTCGGCTCGACACGTTCAGCGTGGCGTCGCCGCGCTTGAGCTGGAGCTCGGCGAAGTACGTGGCGGAGCGCAGCTCCGTGATGACCACGCGCTCGAGGCTCGCGCCCAGTGCCTCGACCACGTCGCGCAGCAGGTCGTGGGTCATCGGCCGGGGTGTGGCGACACCCTGGATGGCGAACGCGATGGCGGTCGCCTCGGGCGCGCCGATGAAGATCGGCAGCGTCCTGCCGAGCCCGTCCGCCTCGGTGAGCAGGAGGACAGGCGTGTTGGACTGGAGGTCCACCCGCACAGCGCTCAGCCGCACCTCGACCATGACCTGCAACTTACCGCCCGTAGAGGGTGACAACATGCGCGTCGGGGTCGGTTTCGAGGGCCCGGGGGTCCCCGGCGGCGACGAACGGAAGGTTGCGGTAACGGCCTGCGAGGTCGAGCCCGTACCCGAGGAGCAGGTCGTCGGCGACCTCGAACCCGGTGAAGCGCAGCGGGACGGGCACGATCCGCCGCGTCCGGCGGTCGAACAACGTGCACACCTCGAGCGACGCCGGGCCCCGGCGCCCCAGCTCCCCCAGCACGTAGGTGCAGGTGAGGCCGGTGTCCACGATGTCCTCCACCAGGACCACGTGGCGGCCGTGGACGTCGTGGTCGAGGTCCTTGACGATCCGCACGCGGCCGGTGCCCTCGGTGTAGGTGGAGATGGCGAGGAAGTCCACCTCACAGGGGACCGTGACCTGGCGGGCCAGGTCCGCCAGGAAGAGGATGCTCCCCTTCAGCACCGCCACCAGGAGGACCCCGTCGGGATAGGCGTCGGACAGCTCCCGGCCCAAGCGGGCGACTCCTCCGGCCAGCTCCCGGCTGTCGTACAGGATCCGAGCGCCGCCGGGCCCACTCACCCCCCGGGCCCGGTCACCCGCCGAGCTGGTCGCGCAGCGTCGTGCGCAGCAGGACCTCGCGCAAACCCTGCCCGAGCCGGGACAACTCCGCCACCGCGTCGTGGGCCCGGTGACGCGCCTCGGGGTTCCGCTGCTTCAACAGCGGCAGGACGATCTGCTCGATGAAGCCCGCCTCGCGCTCGGCGGCGTGCTTGTGCAACCGCAGGTGCCGCGCCTCGACCCCGTAGCGCGCGAAGCCCGCGGCCAGGCGGGCCACCGCCAGCGCGTCCTCTTCGTAATAGACGACCCCGCCGACGACGCGCCCGCTCACCAGCCCGAAGGACTCCAGCTGCTGCACCGCCGGCACGTCCATACCGCTCGCCTGGGCGAGCTCGTCCACGGTCATGCTCGAGCCCGACAGCGTCGGCACGGCCGCCTCCCCCACCCCCGCAGGCGCGGCGCCGGTGGCCCCCCGTGCGGGCGGGGTCGGTGACGGCCCCGGCGCGGCTCCCGCCGGACCGCCGCCGCCGGCACCCGCGCCGGCGAGACCTTTGGCGCCGGCCACCCGGCCGGGGGCGGCGGGGCGCGGCGACCCGGCCCGGGCGCCCCCCGACGCGTCGTGCGACACCGAGGCCCGCGCCCCGGTGGTCGGAGGAGCCGCCACGGAGGCGCCGGCGGTGCCCGTGGCGCCGGCGCCGGCCGGGACGCCACGAGCAGCGCCCCCCGACGCCGGCGGCGCCGTCGTGGTCGTCGCGGAGGCGGCCGTGCCGGCCGGAGTCGGGGCCGAAGCCGGGGTCGCGGCCGAAGCCGGAGTCGAAGCCGGAGTCGGGGCCGAAGTCGACGCCGGGGCCGAAGCGAGGGATCGCGCGCCGGCCGCCCGGCCGACGAGGACCGGCGCGGTGCGCTCGGCCGGGCCCCGCTCGGTGCCGACCGGGTCGGCGCCACACCCGTTGCCGTCGCCGGTCACCTCCTGCTCGAGCCGGCCCTTGATCACCTTCAGCGGCAGGAAGTGCTCTCGCTGCTGGCGCAGCACCCACCGCAAGCGCTCGACGTCGTGGTCGTAGAACTTCCGGTACCCCGACGGCGTGCGCTCGGGGTCGACGAGCCCCTGGCTCTCGAGGAAGCGGATCTTGGAGATGGTGACGTCGGGGAACTCCTGACGGAGCAGCGCCAGCACGTCGCCGATCGACAGGTACGTCCGGCCGCTCACCGCCTGGTCCTCCATCGGGCGCTCACTCGTCGGCCGCCGCCAGGTAGACAAGCTTGAATTTCCCGATCTGCACCTCGTCGCCCGAGGACAGCACGGCCTCCTCGATGCGCTCGCGGTTCACGTACGTGCCGTTGAGCGAGCCCACGTCGCGCACGGTGTAGCCGCCGTGGCTCTTCTGGAACTCGGCGTGCCGGCGCGACACGGTGATGTCGTCGAGGAAGATGTCGCTCTCCGGGTGCCGCCCGGCGCGCGTGACGTCAGAGACGAGGTCGAACCGGGTGCCGGCGTTGGGGCCCCGCTTGACGACGAGCAGCCCCGCGCCGCTCGGCCGGTCGGGCATCGGCACGCTGAGCTCCTCGTCGCCCGACTCGCCCTGGGCGTCGACGGGGTGCAGCGTCACGGTGGCGTCCGAGGACCTGGCAGTGAGCACCGCGCCGCACGACGAGCAGAAGTTGGCGCCGGCCGGGTTGCGATGCCCGCAGTTGTTGCAGAACACGCCGTCCACGCTAGTCCGTCCCCCGAGCCGGTCCCGCCTCGGCCTAGGCCGAGATGAGCGCCGTGTAGGCCGCCGCATCGAGCAGGCCGTGGAGCGCGCCGGGGTCAGCCGGGGTGATCTCGCCGATCCACCCCTCCCCGTAGGGGTCCGTGTTGAGCAGCTCGGGCGCGTCCGCCAGCGCACCGTTCACGGCGGCGACGTCCCCACCCACCGGCGCGTAGATCTCCGACACCGACTTCGTCGACTCGACCTCGCCCAGCGCGCCACCCGCCTCCACGTGCGCTCCCACGGCGGGCAGGTCGACGAAGACCACGTCGCCCAGCGCGTCCTGGGCGTAGTCGGTGATGCCCACGCGCACCTTGCCGTCGACGAGCAGTGCCCACTCGTGGTCGGTCGTGTACCTCCGGTCGTCGGGCACGTGCATGGCCGGGACCCTACCGCAGACCCCTCCGCGCCGCTGGGGCCGCGCCCGGCTCGGCGCGCCGCGGCCTCAGCGCATCAGCTGGCGGATGCGGATGGCGTGCTCCTGGGCCCGCGCCCGGGCCTCGGCCTCGCTGGGGGCCTCCGCCCAGACGTGGGTGATGGGCTCCTCGGGGTCGGGCACCACCAGCGTCCACCCGTCGGCCTCGGGGAGCTTGACGCCGTCGACGAGCACCACGTCGCGACCCTGGGCCCGCTCCACCGTCGTGCGCATGACCATCCCCTTCTGCTCCCAGGGGGTGACGATCTCCTCGTGCACGATGTGGACGGCCGGCAGTCGGCCCGCCAGCTTCGACAGGCGCTCGTCGCTGCGGGCCAGCATGGCGAGGAGGTGGACGAGCGTCGCCACGGCGTCGAAGGCCGGCAGGAAGCGCGGGAAGATGAACCCGCCCAGCTGGCTGGCGGCGAACGTGACGCCGCCGGTGTTGGCGACCTCCATGAGATGGGTCGCCGAGAGCTTGGTCCACAGGATCTCGGCCCCGGCGTCGGCGCAGATCTTCTCGGCGGCCATGGGGGCGGCCACGGGCAGCGCCACCTTGGCGTGGCGCGTGGACGAGACCACCAGGTCGAGCAGCAGGAGCAGCATCTGGTCGTCGGTGAAGACCCGGCCCTCGTCGTCGACCACCGTGAGGTGCTCACCGCCGGGGTCGATCACCGCGCCGATGTGGGCGCCCGAGGCCCGCACCAGGTCGGCCACGCGACCGGCGGCCGCCTGCCGGTCGCTCGCCATGACCGCGGCGGTGGCGGCGTAGGGGTTCACCACGAGGACGTCGGCGCCCAGCTTGGCGAGCACATTGGGCATGACGAAGCTCGTCGTCCCGAAGGAGTAGTCGAGCACCATCTTGAACCCCGCCCGGGCGATGCCCTCCACGTCGACGACGTCGGTCAGCGCCGCGGTGTAGAGCTCGAGTGCCCGCGGGGCGAAGCCGATGTCGCCGATCTCCGACGCCAGCGCCCGGCGGAACTCCTCACGGTGGTAGAGGCGCTCGATCTTGCGCTGGGCGGCCTCGGCGATGTCGATACCGTCCTGGTCGAAGAACCGGATGATCACCGACTGGGTGTCATGCTCGAACAGCCGGACCGTGATGCCGCCCAGGCTGCGCCCCGAGCGAGCCTGGAACCGGGTCACCGGCACGGTGGCCACCTCGAGGTCATCCACGTTCACCCCGGCGGCGTTGAGGCCCACGATCATGGCCCGCTTGAGGACGCGCGCGGCCCGCGACGTGTCGCGCGAGGCCGTGATGGTGCTGCCCTTCTCGAGCGTGCTCGCCCACGCCATGGACAGCCGCATGACGAGCTCGGGGCTGATGTCCACGTTGGCGAGGCCGGTGATGCCCAGGCGCCCGAACAGCGTCCGCGCCCCGCGTGACTCCCACACGATCGAGGTGTTGACCGTGGCGCCGGTCTCCACGGTCTTGAACGGGTAGACCTTCACGCCCGACTTGATCACCGCGTGGGCCCCCACGAAGGTCTCGTCGCCGAGGACGACCCCCTCCTCGCAACGAACCCCCTGGCGCAGGTCGCACGACCGGCCGAGGACGCAGCCGTCGAGGCGCACGCCGGCGCCCAGGAAGGCGTTGTCGTGGACCACGGTGCGCTCGAGCGAGGCGTTGTCGCCGATGCGGACGTTGGCGCCGATCACGCAGTACTCGCCCAGGACGACGTCGGCGCCCACGTAGCAGTTGTCGCCGATGATGGCCGGGCCCCGCACCTGCGCCGAGGGGTCCACCTCGGCCCCCTTGCCCAGCCACACCCCGGGGCGCAGCGGGAAGCCGCCGACCTGGACGGCGACGTTCTCGTCGAGGATGTCCTGGTGCGCCTTGAGGTAGGCGTCGAGCGTCCCGACGTCCTCCCAGTAGCCACCGGCCACGTAGCCGAAGAGGGGCTTCTCGGCGTCGAGCACGCCGGGGAAGACCTCCTCGGAGAAGTCCACCGAGCGGCCCTCGGGGATGAAGTCGAAGATCTCGGGCTCGAGCACGTAGATCCCGGTGTTGATGGTGTCGCTGAACACCTGACCCCAGGTGGGCTTCTCGAGGAAGCGCTCGATCGACCCGTCGTCGCGCGTGATGACGATGCCAAATTCGAGCGGGTTCTCCACCGCCTTGAGGGCGATGGTGGCGAGGGCCCCCTTGGACTCGTGCTGGCGGACCAGCGCCGTCAGGTCGAGGTCGGTGAGGACGTCACCCGAGATGACCACGAAGCGCTCGTCGAGCTCGTCGCGGGCGTTGCGGACGGACCCGGCGGTACCGAGCGGCGTCTCCTCGGTGGCGTACACCATGCGCACGCCGAACTCCGACCCGTCGCCGAAGTAGCTCCGGATGGCGTTGGCCATGAAGGCCACCGTGACCACGATGTCCTCGAACCCGTGCTGGCGCAGCAGGGTCACGACGTGCTCCATCATCGGCCGGTTGGCCATCGGGAGCATCGGCTTGGGCTGGTTGGAGGTGAGCGGACGCAGGCGCGTGCCCTCGCCGCCCGCCATGATGACGGCCTTCATGGGAGCACCACGGCGACCCTACCCCGCCGCCATCCGCCCGGCGCGTCCCCGGGCGAGCGCGCGCCGGGCCACGGGCACATAGGCGGCCGCGGCGATCCAGGCCAGGGCCAGGCCGGGCACGGCGCACAGCCACGCCACCACCCCGATCGGCTGCTGCCACCCGGCGTGGCCGTGGGCCAGCAGGAAGGTGGGATAGGCGACCATGAGCCCGAAGGTTCCCGCCTTGCCCACCCACAGGACGTCGATCCGCTCGGCGCCGAGGCTGGCGAGCACGATCACCGCCCCCGACACGAGCGCCTCGCGCGTCAGGGTCACCACGCCGAACCACAGCGGCACGGCGCCCGCCACGATCACCGAGATCACCGCCGTCCCGACGAGGACCCGGTCGGCGGTGGGGTCCAGGACCTTCCCGAGGGTGGACTCCTGGTGCCAGTGCCGGGCCACGAACCCGTCCACCCAGTCGGTGGCGCCCAGCACGGCCAGCAGGACGGCGGCGGCCGTCTGGTGGTGGGCCCCGAACAGCAGCCACACGAAGACCGGCACGCAGGCCAGGCGCACCATCGTGATGGCGTTGGGGACCGTGAGGACCCGGTCGGCCCCGGCCTCCGCCCCCTCGTCCGGTCCGGTCACGACCCGCAGTCTACGGGGCGCCCTCCCCGGGCCCGGGGTGGCGCGCGTCGCCGTCGGGGGGCGTCGTCGGGGCGTCGGCGGCGGTCACCGGGCGTGCCCGGCGCCCTCGACGCGGTCGCGCCGCGGGCGCTGCGGTGCGTCGGCGTCCTCGGCGATCTCCCGGGCGCGCGCCCGGTACCGGCGGGCCTTGGCCTCGAGGTCCCGCATCATGGCGCCCAGCCGCTCCTGCTTGGCCCGCACCACCGATCGGAGCCGGGCGTTGATGGCGGTCGCCTCGGCGAGGATGTCCTGCCGGCGCCCGGCGTCCGTGCCCCCGTGGAACTGCCGGCGCAGGTCCGCGAGCTGGTCATCGGCCCGGAGGATCTCGCCGATCTCGCCGAGGTCGAAGCCGAGCAGCGACTGCAGCTCCCGGATCCGCAGCAGCCGGGCCACGTCCTGCTCGCGGTAACGCCGCGCCCCGCCCGCCGAGTGCCCGGCGGGCACGAGCAGCCCGAGCTCCTCGTAGTAGCGCAGGGTGCGGGACGAGACCCCGGCACGGGCCGCCACCTCGCCGATGCGCAGGAGGCCGGCGGGAGACGCCTCGGCCTTCGGCTCGGGCCGGGTCTCGGGCCGGGTCGTGGGCCCCGGCCGCGGTTCGGGCCCGGGCGCCGTCACCGAACCCCCTCGGCCCCCACGAGCGCCGCCACGTCGGGCGCCGCCGGCGGCTCCCCGAGGCCGCCCGCGCCGGGCTCGGCGCCGGTGCGGGCCGCGCCCTGCCGGGGGTCGCCCGCCCACAGGCTGGCCACTCCGGCCAGCGCGCACAGGAGCGCCGACGCGCTGAAGGCCACGATGAGGCCACGGTGGAAGGGCGCCGCGATCAGCGACGGGAAGAAGCGCCTGCCCGTCACCACGGCGGCGTGGACGGTGCCGATGTGCGCCAGCACCTGCGGCCCGAGCAGCGTGCGGATCGGGTTGTCCCCGAGGAAGGCGGCGAACAGGGTCCCCACCGGCGGCAGCGACGACACCCGGTGGGCGGTGGCCGTCGGCACGCCCTGGGCCTGCAGGCCGTGGAGCATGGCGCCGGGAAGCGTGGCGGCCAGGCCGACGATCATGAGCGAGAAGAAGATCCCGATCGACAGCACGAAGCCGGAGTTCATGAACGTCGCCCGCATGCCCGAGGCCGCGCCGCGCTGGTCGGCGGGGACGGCGTTCATCATGGTGGTCGTGTTGGGAGCCGAGAACAGGCCCACGAAGACCCCGTTGGCGAGCACGAGCGCGGCGAAGCCCGGGTAGCTGAAGTCGATCGGCAGGAAGAGCAGGGCCACGAAGCTGGCAGCCGCCCCGAACATCCCGACGGTCGAGAACCAGCGTTGCCCGTAGCGGTCCGACAGGCGCCCGGCGAGCGGGCCCGAGGCCAGATACCCGATGGAGAGGGGCACCATGTAGACGCCCGACCACAACGGGGTCGATGCGAACGAGTAGCCGTGGAGCGGGAGCCAGATCCCCTGCAGCCACAGGACGAGCATGAACTGCAGGCCGCCGCGTCCCATGTTGGACAGCAGGTTGGCCACACCCGCGCCCGTGAAGGCCCGGATCCTGAAGAGCGACAGGTCGAGCATCGGCGCGGCGACGTGCCGTTCGACCACGACGAACAGTGCCAGCACGGCCAGGCCCCCGCCGAGCTCGGCGAGCACCCACGGGCCCGCCCACCCCATGGAATCGCCCCCGTGCGGCATGAGCCCGTAGGTGAGCCCGATCATCACGAGCACCAGGCCCACGGCGAAGGTGGCGTTGCCCCACCAGTCGATGCGGGCGGGCGAGCGCTCGCCGGTGTCGCGCAGCTTCAGGTACGCCCACATCGTCCCGGCCACGCCGAAGGGGACGCTCACGAGAAAGACCCACCGCCAGTCGACGGCCGACAACAGGCCACCCACGAGCAGGCCCAGGAACGACCCGGAGATCCCCGCCACGATGTTGATGCCGAGCGCCATGCCCCGCTCCCCCAGGGGAAAGGCGTCGGTGATGATGGCCATGGAGTTCGCCATCAGCAGCGCGCCCCCGATCCCCTGCACCACGCGCAGGGCGATGAGGACGAGGGCGCCCTTCGACCCCGATACCGGCGAGGCCGCCAACGCCATGGACGCCAGGGTGAACACCGCGAACCCGGCGTTGTACATGCGCACGCGGCCGAAGAGGTCGCCGATGCGTCCCAGCGTCACCACCAGGACGGCGCTCACGATCATGTAGCCCTGCAGCAGCCACAGCAGCAGGCCGATGTTCGACGCCTGGAGCGGGTCGACATGGATGCCCCGGAAGATGGCCGGCAGCGAGATGATCACGATCGAGGTGTTCAGCATCGCCATGAAGACGCCGAGCGTGGTGTTGGAGAGCGCCGTCCACTTGTACCGGTCGCCGTGTGCCCCCACCCCGGCGGCCCCGGCGGCCCCATCGACCCCGGCCGGCTTGGCGGCAACGCCGCGCTCGTGTGTCCGGGCGTCCTCCACGACCGGAAGTTTACGTGGACGTGAACTTCGGCCACACCTCGTCGGGGGTGGGCACATCGGTGTCCGGGGGTCCCGACCCGTGTGCTACGCAAGGTCGTGCCCGATTTCCGACCCTTCGCCGGCCTCCGCTACGACCGGGCCGTGCCGCTCGACAAGGTCATCGCCCCGCCCTACGACGTGGTCGGCCCCGACGAGCGCGCCGAGCTGGCCGGCCGGCACCGGGCGAACGCCATCCATGTCGAGCTGCCCGTGGAGGACTTCCGGTCGGGCCTCGACAAGTACCAGGCCGCCGCGCACATCCTCGACGCCTGGCGCCAGGAGGGCGTCGTCGTCCCCGACCCCTGGGCGGCCTTCTATGCGTACCGGATGACCGTGCCCGGCGTGGGGACGACGACCGGGGTCATCGGCGCTCTGGCGTGCGAGCCCGAGGGAGGCGACATCCTCCCCCACGAGCAGACCATCCCCAAGGACAAGAGCGACCGGCTCGACCTGCTGCGCGCCTGCCACGCCAACCTGTCCCCCATCTGGGGCCTGTCCCTGTCAGCGGGGCTGGCGGCGGCCTACCAGCCCGAGGGGCCACCCCATGCCGAGGCCGTGGACGACGCCGGGGTGATCCACGGGCTGTGGGTGCTCGACTCGCCGGCGGTGATGGAGCGGATCATGCGCGCCGTCGCCGCCGCGCCGGTGGTCATCGCCGACGGGCACCACCGCTACGAGACGGCGCGGGCGTACCAGGCCGAGCGGCGGGCCGCCCGCGACGGCGCCCCGGGGGACTACGACTTCGTGATGGCGTTCGTGGTCGAACTGGCCGAGGGCCAGCTGTCGGTCGGCCCCATCCACCGGACGCTGACAGGGGTGCCCCCCGAGGTCGACCTGGCCGAGGTGTTCGGCCGTTGGTTCGACATGGTCCACGCCGGGCCCCTCGACGAGCAGGTGGTGGAGGCCGTGGCGGAGTCGGGCGCCCTCGCCCTCGTGACCGACCGTGACGTATGGCTGCTCACCCCGCGCGAGCAGACCTACGCCGAGGCGGGCTCGGACCTCGACTCCAGCGTGGTCGCCCTGGCCACGGCGGCCATCCCCGAGGCGGCGGTCACCTACGTCCACGACTGGCACGCGGCGGTCTCCGCCGTGGCCGCCGGTGGCGCCCAGGCGGCGCTGCTGCTGCGCGCCGTCACCGTCGACCAGATCTCCGACTGGGCGCACGCCCGTCAGCGGATGCCACCGAAGAGCACCTACTTCCACCCCAAGCCGCGGACCGGCATGGTGTTCCGGCCGGTGGAGGGCTGAGCGCTCCCACCCGGGGCGCGGCCCGTGACCCGGAGGCCCGACGGCCCGAGGAACGAGGGCGTCGCGACGTGCCCCCTTGCCGCAGCGGGCCGGCTGCGACTCACGCCGCGAGCGCCCTGTTCCTGCCCCCCCTGAAAGGCACAGGATCACGCCCGCCTGGACAGTGACTCCGAGTGCCCATGGGGGTATCGGCCGGACACGGAGCGCGGTTGAGGATGTCGGGGTGGGACCTCGGTCCCGTTTTCGGTCCCGGCGGGGCCCTCTACTGCGCTGCGGCGCCCTCGACGGTCCAGGTCCCGCCCGAGCGCAGGAGGGCGGACAGGTCCCCGGGGCCGCGGCGCTCGTGGGCGGCGAGCAGCTGCGCCGACATGGCCTCGCCGTATTCGGTGCGCTCCACGGCACGGAAGACCCCGATGGGGGTGGGCTCGAAGGGGCCGCGCGCCAGGCGGCTGAGCTGGAACGCCAGGCCGGGCTCGTCGCGCTTCTCGTCGTGCACGAGGAGGGCGTCCTCGCCCACGTCGGCGACCTCGGCGATGCGCAGGCGGCCGTCGGGGCCCATGACCACGCCGTGCTGCTGATCAGAGCCGAACCGGATGGGCTCCCCGTGCACCAGCGGGATCATGTTGTCGGCGCGGACGTCACGCCCGGTGATCTTCTCGAAGGCGCCGTCGTTGAAGACGTTGCAGTTCTGGTAGATCTCGACGAAGGCAGCGCCCTTGTGGTCGTGGGCGCGCCGGAACATCTCCTGCATGTGCTTGCGGTCCATGTCGTGGGTGCGGGCCACGAAGCTGGCCTCGGCGCCGAGCGCCAGGCTGACCGGGTTGAAGGGGGTGTCGAGCGAGCCGAAGGGCGTGGACTTCGTCACCTTGCCCTGCTCGGAGGTCGGCGAGTACTGGCCCTTGGTGAGCCCGTAGATCTGGTTGTTGAACAGCAGGATGGTGATGTCCACGTTGCGGCGCAGGGCGTGGATGAGGTGGTTGCCCCCGATCGACAGCGCGTCGCCGTCGCCGGTGATGACCCACACGTCGAGGTCGGGTCGCGTGACGGCCAGGCCGGTGGCGACGGCGGGTGCCCGGCCGTGGATGGAGTGCATGCCGTAGGTGCTCATGTAGTACGGCAGGCGCGCCGCGCACCCGATGCCGGACACGAAGACCGTGTTCTCGCGACGCACCCCGAGGTCGGGCAGCAGCATCTGCAGCGCGGCCAGGATCGAGTAGTCCCCGCAGCCCGGGCACCAGCGGACCTCCTGGTCCGAGGTCCAGTCCTTGCGGGTCGTCACCGGGATCGTCGTATCGGTCATCAGCTCGCCACGTCTTCTTCCGCCGCCGCCGCCGCCGTGGTGGTGGTGGTGGTGGTGGTGGTGGTCGTCGTCGTGTCGACGCCGAGCATCTCGAGGACGGCCTCCTCGATCTCGGCGGCCCGGAACGGCACACCCTGCACCTTCGACAGCGTCTTGGCGTCGACCAGGAATTCGGCGCGCACCAGCTTCGCCAGCTGGCCGAGATTGGCCTCGGGCACGAGCACGTGGTCGTAGGCCCGCACCACCTCACCGAGGTTGGCCGGGAAGGGGTTCAGGTGCACGAGGTGGGCGTGGGCCACCGACAGCCCCCGGGCCCGCACCCGGCGCACGCCGGCGGCGATGGCCCCGAAGGTGGACCCCCATCCGAGGACGAGCACGGGCGCCCCGCCCTGGCCGTCCACGTCGTCCACCGCGACCGGCGGGATGTCGGCGGCGATGCCCGCCACCTTCCGGGCCCGCAGGTGGACCATGTGCTCGTGGTTGACGGGGTCGTACGAGATGTTGCCCGAGCCGTCCGCCTTCTCGAGGCCGCCGATGCGGTGCTCGAGACCCGGCGTGCCCGGCACGGCCCAGGGCCGGGCCAGGGTGGTCTCGTCGCGGAGATAGGGCCAGAACACCGGCGTGCCGTCCTCGGCGGTGTGGTTGGGCTCGACGGCGAACTCCACGTGCAGGTCGGGCAGGGCGTCGACCTCGGGCAGGCGCCACGGCTCGGAGCCGTTGGCCAGGTAGCCGTCGGACAGCACGATCACCGGGGTCCGGTACTTCACGGCGATGCGCACGGCCTCGACGGCCACCTCGAAGCAGTGCGACGGCGTCATGGGGGCCACGATGGGCACGGGAGCCTCGCCGTGGCGGCCGAACATGGCGTGCAGCAGGTCGGACTGCTCGGTCTTGGTGGGCAGGCCCGTCGACGGCCCGCCCCGCTGGATGTCGATGACGAGGAGCGGGAGCTCGAGGCTCACGGCCATGCCGATCGACTCCGACTTGAGGTCCACGCCGGGGCCGCTGGTCGTGGTGACGCCGAGGGAGCCACCGAAGGCGGCCCCGATGGCCGCCCCGACGCCGGCGATCTCGTCCTCGGCCTGCAGGGTGCGCACACCGAAGTGCTTGTGCTTGGAGAGCTCGTGGAGGATGTCGGACGCCGGGGTGATGGGGTACGAGCCGAGGAACAGGGGCAGGTGCGCCTGGTGGGCGGCGGCGATCAGGCCCCACGCCAGGGCGGTGTTGCCGGTGATGTTGGTGTAGACGCCCGGCTCGAGCAGCGCCGGGCGGACCTGGTAGTTCGACTCGAACAGCTCGGCGGTCTCGCCGAAGTTGTACCCCGCCCTGAAGGCCCGCGTGTTGGCGTCGAGCACCAGGGCGTCGGCGGCGAAGCGCGTGGCGATCCACTCCTGAGTGGGCTCCACCGGGCGGCTGTAGAGCCAGCTCACGAGCCCGAGGGCGAAGAAGTTCTTGGAACGCTCGGCGTCGCGGGGCTTCACCCCGGCCGCCTTGGCCACCTCCATGGTCAGCGACGTCATGGGGACCTCGTAGACCTTGTAGGCGGCGAGGGTGCCGTCGGTGAGCGGGTTGGTGGCGTAGTCCGCCTTGTCGAGGGCGCGTTCGTCGAAGGCGTCGACGTTGACGATCAGGGTGCCGCCCTTGGGGACCGCCGCCACGTTCGCCTTGAGGGCGGCCGGGTTCATGGCCACCAGGACGTTGGGGGCGTCGCCCGGGGTGAGGATGTCGTGGTCCGAGATGTGGACCTGGAAGGCCGACACGCCGGCCAGGGTGCCTGCGGGCGCCCGGATCTCCGCCGGGAAGTCCGGAAGGGTCGCCGTGTCGTTCCCGAACAGGGAGCTCACCGAGGTGAACTGCGTGCCCGTCAGCTGCATGCCGTCGCCGGAGTCGCCGGCGAAGCGAATGACCACCCGGTCGAGCTCGGTGGTCTGATGGTGTGTCGCGGTGGACACGTCGTCCTCCGTCTCTGCGGACCGGCCGGCGCCCCCGACCGTCCATCCGGTGCGGGGAGCGCGTCGCCGTCGAAGCTTCGAAAGCGAGCATACCGCCACCGGGGCCCCGCTCCGGGACCCCCGGTGGCGGCGCTTCTATGCGATCGTGACCGCCGGGTCGAGGAAGACGTCCTGCACGGCGTGGAGCAGGGCCACGCCGTCGGCCATGGGTCGCTGGAAGGCCTTGCGGCCGACGATCAGCCCCGTCCCGCCGGCGCGTTTGTTGATCACGGCCGTGCGCACCGCCTGGGCGAGGTCGTGGGCACCCTTGGACTCGCCGCCGGAATTGATGAGCCCGATGCGGCCGGCGTAGCAGTTGACGACCTGCCAGCGCGTCAGGTCGATGGGGTTGTCCGTCGTGAGCCGGTCGTAGACGAGCGGGTCGGTCTTGCCGAAATTGAGCGCCGTGTACCCGCCGTTGTTCTCCGGCTGCTTCTGCTTGATGAGGTCGGCCTCGATGGTGACCCCGATGTGGTTGGCCTGGCCGGTGAGGTCGGCCGCCACGTGGTAGTCGGCGTCGGCCGTCTTGAAGGCCGGGTTGCGCAGGTAGCACCACAGCACCGTGAACAGGCCGAGCTCGTGGGCCTCGGCGAACGCGACACGCACCTCCTGGAGCTGGCGGTCGCTCTCCTCGGACCCGAAGTAGATGGTGGCCCCCACGCCGATGGCGCCGAGGTCGGCGGCCTGGCGCACCGACCCGAACATGACCTGGTCGTACTGGCTCGGGTAGTGCAGGAACTCGTTGTGGTTGATCTTCACGATGAACGGGATGCGGTGCGCGTAGCGCCGGGCGACGACGCCCAGGCCGCCGAGGGTGGTGGCGATGGCCGAGGAACCCCCCGCGAGGGCCAGCTCCACGAGGTTGGCGGGGTCGAAGTACGCCGGGTTCTTGGCGAAGCTGGCGGCCGCCGAGTGCTCGATGCCCTGGTCGACGGGGAGGATGGACAGGTAACCGGTCCCGCCGAGGCGCCCGTGGCCGTACAGCGTGGCCAGGTTGCGCACCACGGGGATGGGGCGGTCGGTGCCGAGGACGACCCGGTCGATGAAGTCGGGGCCCGGCAGGGACAGCTCCTCGGCGGTGATCCCCGTGCACGAGTGGGAGAGCAGGCCCTTGGCCTCCTCGCCGAGCAGTGCCTCGATGTCGGTGGCCACGGGCGTTCGCCTCCTGGGGAGTCGGGTCTGGGTGCGTCGCGATGCCGCCGCGGCAAGAGCGGCGATGCCTGGAGCCTACCGTTCATCATTCCCGGGTCCCAGGTCCGAAAGGCCCCTTGGCACCGGTCCGACCCCTCCGTTCGGGCCCGCCGCGGCTCTAGGGGGCGTCGGCCAGCGCCTTCAGCGCCCGCTCGAGGCCGGCGTCGTCGACGTCGTGGTGGGTGACGAGCCGCACCACGCCGGGGCCGATGGTCCCGGCAAGGACGCCCTCGCGCCGGAGGTGCTCCACCACTCGCTCGGGGGCGCGGTGGGCGAAGGCCACGATGTTCGTTTGAACGTGCGCCGGGTCGCACCCGCAGTCGGGCCAGCGCTCCGCCACGGCGTGGGCCAGGCGCTGCGCCCGGGCGTGGTCGTCGGCCAGCCGCGCCACCATGGTGCGCAGGGCCACGAGCCCGGCGGCAGCGATGACGCCCGCCTGCCGCATGCCGCCCCCCAGGCGCTGACGCTCGGTGCGCGCCGCCTCGATCACGTCGGCGGGGCCGGCGAGCAATGAGCCCACCGGAGCGCACAGGCCCTTGGAGAGGCACGACATCACCGTCGTCACCGGCGCCGCCAAGCGCGCCGCGTCGACACCGGTGGCGACCTCGGCGTTGAACAGCCGAGCGCCGTCCATGTGCACCGGGAGCCCGGCGCAGGCGGAGACCACGGCCTCGAGCGCGGCCAGGGTCCACGGCACCCCGCCCGCGGGCATGTGGGTGTTCTCGACGCAGACGAGCCCGGGCCGCGGGTGGTGGTGGGAGGCGGCCTCGATCGCCCAGGCCACGTCGGTGACGGCCAGGGTCCCGTCGGCGTCGTCGACGGGGTGCAGCTGCACGCCGGCGTTGGCCGCCGCCCCGCCGGCCTCGTAGATGACCACGTGCTGGCGGCGCCCGGCGACGACGAGGTCGCCCGGCCGGCACAGGGTCCGCAGTGCCACCTGGTTGGCCATGGTGCCCGAGGGGACGTAGAGCGCGGCGTCCTTGCCGACGCGCGCTGCGTAGGCCTCCTCGAGGGCGTTGACGGTGGGGTCGTCCCCGTAGCCGTCGTCGCCCACCTCGGCGTCGGCCATGGCGCGGCGCATCTCCGGGGTGGGGCGGGTGACGGTGTCGCTGCGCAGGTCGACGAGGCCGTCGGCTCCAGCGGGCGCGGCCGACGGGGACATGGGTCGATGCTACCCAGGGGTCGCGGCCGGCCCCCGGCGCCGGGGGCGGGGGCGGCGCGGCGACCCCAGGGCCAGGAGGCGCTCGGCGGCGTCGGCCGTCTCGGCGTCGACCGCCACCACGCGGGCGAAGAGGTCGCGAGCGCGCGGCACGTCGCCGGCGCGCTCGTAGAGGTCGGCCAGCAGGTACCACTGCCGGACGTGGCGGTCCCCGGGGTGGCGCAGGTTCCGGGCCGCGCCGGCGGCAGCGAGGAGGACGATGGCGTCGTCGAGCCTGCCCTGTCCGGCCATGTCCGCCGCCATGACCAGCCGGCCCTCCACGAGCACGTCGGCCGGCGGGGACGAGGTACGCAATTCCTTCCACAGGGCCTCGACGCGCCGGTGGTGGCCCATGGCGCGTTGGCAGTCCATCAGGACGGGCAGCTGGGCGGGGTCGTCGCCCGAGAGGCTTCGTGCCGCGGTGAGGTGCTTCACCGCCTCGCGCCAGCGCCCCAGCCGGTAGCACACCAGGCCGTGCAGCTCGCGGGCGGCGGCCGACTCGGGCACCTCGTCGGCCAGGGGGCGGGTGATCCGCGCCGCTTCGGTGTAGCGGTCGCGCTCGTAGGCGCGTGCCGCGGCCGCCATGCGCCCCGCCAGCCGCTGGGCCTTGGCGCGCCCGACGGCACCGGCGAGCTCCTCCACGACGTCGCTCGGAATAGCCTCGTCAGACGACACGGACGCCGGTGACGGGCGCCCCGCCGACGCCGCGACACGGTCCGGACGTCGTCGGCCGGGTCGCGCGCCTCGCTCGGGCTCGTCCGACGCCACACCGTCGAAGACCCAGACCTCCTCGATCCATGGTGAGCGCGGGTGCTGGCCCCTGTCGGCTCGGGCGGCGTCCCGGCGGTCCGCCGGCGTACCCCCGGCATCCTCCCCGAGCACTCGGACACCCTTGCGGGCGACGCTCCCCCACCGCCGGGCGGGTCCTTCCGGGGACGTCGGGGGCCGGCGGCCCGGCGGGCGGGGGGCCCGGGACGGCGGCGTGGCGGACGTCGGGGGCCGGCGGCCGGGCGGGCGGGGGGCCCGGGACGGCGGCGTGGCGGACGTCGGGGGCCGGCGGCCCGGCGGGCGGGGGGCCCGGGACGGCGGCGTGCGAGGCGCGCCCGAGCTCATCGACGGGGCGCCGGACCGCCGGGTCGGTTGGCGCGGCGGCGTCCCGTCGTCCCTCGGGTACCGCCTTCCTGCGCCTTGTGCCCGGGCACGCCCGTCGCTGCGTGGCGCACTGCCGCGCTCGGGGCGCTCACCCCCGCGACCAGCATGTTCACCCCCGGAAGCACCGGGGTTGCGGGGTCTTCCGGGGGTCGAACGGCCTGGAATTCGGGCGGGCGCCGCCCCGCTCGACGCGTCGCCGCTTCGTCCGCGGCTCGCCTGTGGGCGCCCGCTGCGGGAACCCGCCGGTCGCCGGGGACGGCCCGATGCTGCGTCCCGGGGCACATGGGGAGCATACCGATCGCCGGCGGGTCGTCCGCCCCGCCCTGAGCGCCTGGCCCGATCGCCGGTGAGATGTCGAAACGTCCCGGCGCGGGACCCGCGCGCGGGGATCAGTGCGAACCCCGACGCACGGCGTTAACGTTCCCGTCACGGCGGTAACGCTCCCGTCACAGCGGTAACGTTCCCGTCACGGCGTTAACGTTCCCGTCACAGCAGGGGCGGACACGCAACAGACCGAGAGCGAGGGAGAAAGCAGAACATGCGACGACTCACGAAGGTGGCACACGCTTCCGTCGCGGCGCTCGCCGCCGCCCTGCTCCTGGCGGCATGCAGCTCCTCCAGCAGTTCCTCCACCGGCACCACCGCGCCCTCGTCGTCCTCCGGCGCGGTCAGGGGCGGAACGCTCAGCCTCGTCGGGCAGGGCGACGTCGACTTCATGGACACCGCCGACGGGTACTACGACGTGACCTACATGCTCGAGCGCACGTTCACGCGTCAGCTCTACACCTTCCCGACCGCCCCGACCCTCGCCCAGCAGATCACTCCGGTGCCCGACCTCGCCACCGGGATGCCGACGGTGACCAACGGCGGGAAGACCTACACCATCACGATCCGGCAGGGCGCAATGTGGGACACGAGTCCGCCCCGCCAGGTGACCGCTGCCGACGAGGTCCTCGCCATGAAGCGCCTCTGCAACCCGGCCAGCCCGACAGGGGCCCCGGGGTATTTCGAGAGCACCATCGTGGGGATGGCCGCCTACTGCACCGCCTTCGCCAACGTCGGGACCGACGTCACGAGCATCAAGAACTACATCGACTCGCATGACATCGCCGGCGTGAAGGCCACGGGCCAGCGGACCGTCCAGTTCACCTTGACACAGCCTGCTTCGGACTTCATCGACATCCTCAGCCTCTATTTCTCCTCCCCGACGCCGGTCGAGTACCTGAACTACGTGCCGGGCGGTCCTGAGCAGGCACAGCACACCATCTCCGACGGCCCCTACAAGATCTCGAGCTACGTCCCGACCTCGTCGATCGCCCTGGTGCGGAACCCGGCGTGGAAGGCCTCGACGGACCCGATCCGCCACGCCTACGTCAACGAGATCAAGGTCACCGAGGGCGTGGCCACCGCCACGGCAGCCATCCAGCAGGTCCAGGCGGGCACCGCCGACATGCTGTGGGACCAGATCGTGCCCACCGCGCAGCTCGCCGGCATGGTCGCGAGCCACGACCCCAATCTCGTGATCGGGCCGGACGGCAACAACTTCATCACGATCAACCCCTATGTCGCCATCAACCTGCAGAGCCCGAACAACGGAGGGGCGCTCAGCAAGCTGCCCGTGCGCCAGGCTCTCGAGTACGCATTCAACAAGGTCGCCGTGAGCCAGATCTACGGCGGTGCGGCGATCTCCAAGCCGCTCGATCAGGTCATCCCGGGCGGGAGCGTCGGCAACATCGCGGGGTACAACCCCTACCCCACCAACGGCGACCAGGGTGACCCCGCCAAGGCGAAGCAGCTGCTGCAGCAGGCGGGCTACTCCCCGGGCCAGATCACGCTCAAGCTCGTGTACCGGACGAACACCGTCCACCCGCAGGTCGCCCAGACCGACCAGGCGGCCCTGCAGGCAGCCGGCTTCAACGTGCAGCTCATCCCGGTGACCCCGGCCAACACCTTCTACACCAAGTACCTGGAGAACCCGACGGCATCCAAGGCCGGTCAGTGGGACATCGCCGAGGCGGGCTGGATCCCGGACTGGATGGGCAACAACGGCCGCGCCGTGATCTCTCCCCTGTTCGACGGACGGACCTACGGGCCGAACACCCAGGACTACGGCGACTACAACAGCTCGGTCGTCAACGCCGACATCGACAAGGCGCTGGCCGCCACGTCGACCGCGACGGCCAAGACGTACTGGGAGGACGCTGCCAAGCAGGTCATGAAGGACGCGGCCGTCGTCCCGCTCGGTGCCCAGAAGACAGCCACGTACCACTCCACGCGGGTGCATGGCTGTGACTTCTACTTCGTCAACCAGAACTGTGACATCGCCAACGTGTGGCTGCACTGATCGCCACGGCGAGGTCTGACATCGCCACCGCGACGATCGATTTGGCCTAACGTCGGTCCGACCAAGGACGGACGCGGACCTGTGTCGATGCCGTTGCTGGAGGTTGAGGATCTCAGGGTTTCGTTCCCCACCCCCGACGGCGTCGTGCACGCCGTGCGGGGAGTCGGCTTCGTGCTCGACCGGGGTCGCACCCTCGGTGTCGTCGGCGAGTCCGGGTCGGGAAAGAGCGTCGCGACGCAGACGATCGTGGGCCTGACCCAGGGGGCCCGCGTGTCGGGTCATGCCAGGTTCGAGGGAGTCGATCTCCTGACCATGACCCCTGAGCAGCTGCGCGCCATTCGCGGCGTGAAGATCGGCATGGTCTTCCAGGACCCCTTGTCCAGCCTGCACCCCTACTACCGGGTCGGGTGGCAGATCGTGGAGATGCTGCGTGCCCACACCGACATGAAGAAGGACGCGGCCCACCGGCGCGCCGTGGAGCTGCTCGGCATGGTGGGCATCCCCCAACCCAAGCGGCGCGCCGAGGAGTACCCCCATCAGTTCTCGGGAGGGATGCGCCAGCGCGTCATGATCGCCATGGCGCTGGCGCTCAACCCGGCGCTGTTGATCGCCGACGAGCCCACCACCGCCCTCGATGTCACGGTCCAGGCGCAGATCATCGAGCTCATGAAGAAGGTGCAGACCGAATTCGGGACTGCCATCATCATGATCACCCACGATCTCGGGGTGATCGCCGACATGGCCGACGACGTCATGATCATGTACGCGGGACGGGTCATGGAGCAGGTGGACCGGCGCAACGCCTACTACCGGCCGCACCATCCCTACACCGTGGGGCTCCTCGAGTCGCTCCCGGAGGCGAGCCGAGAAGACGAACGCCTCCTGTCCATCCCCGGCCAGCCACCCAGCCTCATCGACCCCCCGTCCGGGTGCGCGTTCCATCCGCGCTGCCGCTTCGTCATGCCCCGATGCCGGGTCGACGAACCCCCGCTTCAGCGCGTGGGCGGCGACTCCGTGCACCACTCGGCGTGCTGGCTCCCCGGGGATCTGCTCGGGGTATCGGCGGAGACCGACGCCGACCGCGCCCGGGCGGCCCTCGAAGCCGGGGGCGGGACCCCGGAGTCCGCCGAGATGTCCAGGCCCGCCGAGCCCACCGGCACCGTCCGGACGGGCCAGACTCTGGACATGGGCGCGGCCGAGGAAGACAACCCATGACCGTGGCGGCGGGCACCGGGCGGACGACCGAGACGGGCGAGCCCCTCCTCAGAGCCGAGAACGTCGTCAAGCACTTCCCCCTCGGCTCGTCCTCCCTCTTCCGACGTTCGAGGGCAGTCGTCCACGCCGTCGACGACGTCACCTTCGACATCCGACGGGGCGAGACCCTCGGGCTGGTGGGCGAGACCGGCTGCGGGAAGTCGACGCTCGCACGCTGTGTCGCCCGCCTGTTCGACCTGACCTCGGGCAGGCTCGTCTTCGACGGCCACGACATCTCGACGCTCAGCCGGCACCAGCTCCGTCCGTACCGGCGCCGGATCCAGATGATCTTCCAGGACCCCTACGGGTCACTCAATCCCCGCCGACGAGTGGGGTCGATCATCGGGGACCCGTTCGCCATCCACGGGATCGAGGAGGGCGGGGAGCGCAAGAGCAAGGTCCAGAACCTGATGGAGCTGGTCGGCCTGAACCCCGAGCACTACAACAGGTTCCCGTCCGAGTTCTCCGGCGGCCAGCGCCAGCGGATCGGCGTCGCCCGGGCGCTCGCCCTCCAACCCGATCTGATCGTGGCCGACGAGCCGGTCTCCGCGCTCGACGTCTCGATCCAGGCCCAGGTGATCAACCTCCTCGCCGCGGTCCAGAGCGAATTCGGGCTTGCCTACCTGTTCATCGCCCACGACCTGTCGGTCGTCCGCCACGTGAGCGACCGCGTGGCGGTGATGTACCTCGGCAAGATCGTGGAGATCGCCGGCCGCCACGATCTCTACACGCGGCCCCGGCACCCCTACACCAAAGCCCTGCAGTCAGCGGTGCCGGTCCCGGACCCTGATCTCGCCGACAAGCGCCGCCGGATCGTGCTCACCGGTGACGTGCCCTCCCCCATCGTCCCGCCGCGGGGGTGTCGCTTCCACCCCCGGTGCCCCAAGGCGCAGCAGCGCTGCAGCGTCGAGGAACCGCGGCTCGAGCCTCTGGCGGGTGACCCCCCCGACCACGGGGTGGCCTGCCACTTTCCTCTGGCCGACGGCGAAGAGCTCCCCGCCGGCGCCGTGCCGCCCGCCGGCGCGTTCGCACCATCGGCACCATCGGCACCGTCCGACACCCTGCCGGCCGCCCCATGACCCAGCGCCTCGCCATCGACGTAGCCGTCGGGGACGGGCTCGGGCCCGTCGGGCCGGCGAAGCGCCCCATTGAGGGTCGCAGCCCGTGGAGGCTCGCGTTCGAGCGCCTCCGCCATGACCGCGTAGCCATCGCATCGTCGGTCGTGATCGTGATCATCGCCCTCATGGCCATCTTCGCACCCGTCGTGGCGCACCTCGTGGGGCACGGGCCCAACGACCAGTACCGCACGACCGGCCTCTCACCCGAGGGCATCCCCGTCGGGCCCAACCTCCGGTTCCTGCTCGGGACCGACGAGCTGGGCCGCGACGTCATGGTCCGTGTCTTCTACGGGGCGCGCATCTCTCTCCTGGTCGGGGTGGTGGCCAGCTCCCTGGCGGTGAGTGTCGGGGTCGTGATCGGCCTGATGGCCGGGTACTTCGGCCGGGTCGTCGACACCGTGCTCACGCGCTTGATGGACGTGAACCTGTCCTTGCCCTACCTCGTGTTCGCCATCGCCCTGATCTCCGTCGTCGGGCCGAGCCTGCTGATCTCGATCGTCGTCATCGCCTTCTTCTCGTTCGCGTCGGTGGGCCGCATCGTGCGGGGCCAGGTCCTGTCGATCAAGGAGAAGGAGTACGTCGAGGCCGCCCGGTCCCTCGGGGCCAGTGACGTGCGGATCATGTTCGTCGACATCCTGCCGAACGTCCTCGCACCGGTCATCGTCTACCTGACGCTGCTCATCCCGCTTTCGATCGTGTTCGAGGCGACGCTCTCGTTCCTCGGGCTCGGGGTGGTCCCCCCCACGCCGAGTTGGGGCGGCATGCTGGCGTCGTCGATCGACTATTACCAGGTCGCCTGGTGGTACGTCGTGTTCCCCGGGCTGGGCCTCCTCGTCACGACACTTTCGTTCAACCTCCTCGGCGACAGCGTGCGCGATGCGTTCGACCCCCGGTACAACCGGTTCTTCGGGACGACGGAGTAGCCGGAGATGGCCCGATTCCTCCTCCGCCGGGTCGCCCTGGGCGTCGTCGTCCTGTGGGTGGTCGCCACGCTCGTGTTCGTCCTGTACTTCGTGGCTCCCCACGACCCCGCCCGCCTCATCGCCGGCCGGCAGGCCACGGCCCAGACGCTGGCCGACGTCAAACGCCGCCTGGGCCTGGACCGGCCCGTGCTGTCGCAGTACGGCAGCTACCTGTGGCGACTCCTGCACGGCAACCTGGGCTATTCGTTCGTCAACCAGGAGCCCGTCACGAGCATCATCAAGCGGGACCTCCCCGTGACCGCGTCCGTTGCGTTCGGTGGTGCCATCCTGTGGCTCGTCATCGGGGTGCTGTCGGGCGTGCTCGCCGCCACGCGTCCCCGGTCGATCGCGGATCGGACGACCACGGCCCTGGCACTGTTCTTCTACTCCATGCCGACCTTCCTGCTGGGTGAGCTTCTCCTGTTGGGGCTGTTCTTCCGCCTGCACCTGGCGGGGGTCGACTTCTTCCCGGGTGGCGGGTACGTCGGCATCACCACCAGCCCGGTCGAATGGGCCCGCCACATGATCCTGCCGTGGATAACCATCGCCCTCGTGACAGCGGCCACCTATTCGCGTTTGACGCGGGGAGCCATGCTCGACGTCCTGGGAGAGGACTACATCCGCACCGCCCGCGCCAAGGGGCTGCGCGAGCGGCGGGTCGTGTACCGTCACGGCCTGCGCAGCGCGCTCACACCGGTGGTGACGCAGTTCGGCATCGACCTCGGGACGCTCCTCGGCGGCATCATCGTGACCGAGGACGTCTTCAGCCTCCCCGGCCTCGGCCAGCAGATCGTGAACTCCATCACGCGCCAGGACCTACCGGTCATCATCGGGCTCGTCATCCTGGCCTCGGCGTTCATCGTGGTCGCCAACATCGCTGTCGACGCCGTGTACGCCGTCCTCGACCCCCGGGTCCGGCTGTCCTGAGCATCGCGCCGCGCTCGGTCCCGGCAAGCGACCACGTGCCACACGCCCCGGGCGCGTGGCACGGTCCGGTCCCGACGGCTCGACCAGTGTCGGCCCTGGCCCTCAGGGTCGTCCTGGCCCTCGCCCTCGCCCTCGCCCTGGCGGCGTGCGCGTCGCCTTCGTCGCGCTCGGTTGCTCCCCGCCCGACGGGAGGCACGGTGCGCTGGGGCGAGCAGCCCGGGTCTCCCCCGAATTTCATCTTCCCGCTCTTGCCGCCCGCCTACTTCAACCTCGCGAACCTCGGACAGTTCCAGTACCTCATGTACCGGCCCCTCTACTGGTTCGGCCAGGGCGGCTCGGGAGGGCCCGACAGCTCGCGATCGCTCGCCGTTCATCCGACGTTCTCCCGTGACCACACCAAGGCGACGGTGGTCATGCGGCCCTACAGGTGGTCCAACGGCGAGACGGTGGACGCCACCGACGTGCTGTTCTGGATGAACCTGTTGCACGCCGCCAAGGCGACGTGGGCGGCCTATGTCACCGGCGGCTTCCCCGACATCGTGACCAGCGTCGTCGTCGACAGCCCGACCACCCTGACCTTCACGTTCGACAAGGCCTACGGCCCCACGTGGCTCACGGACAACGCGCTCTCCCAGATCACCCCGCTTCCCCGTGCCTGGGACGTCACCGCCGCACGGGCAGCCGCCGGGTCGGGGGGCTGCTCCGCCGCCGCCTACGGGTCGGGGGACGGTCCGTGCACAGCCGTGTACCGGTTCCTGTCCGGGCAGGCGGGGTTCGACCCGGCCAACCCGACCGCACCCAACACGGCGTTGTCCACGTACGCCACCAATCCTCTCTGGCAGGTGGTCGACGGGCCCTGGCACCTGAAGTCCTTCGACCGGGCGGGGAACGTGGTGATGGTCCCCAACCCGAAGTACAGCGGCCCCGTCAAGCCGGCAGTGTCGAGATTCCTGGAGGTCCCCTTCGCGACGTATGCAGCCGAGCTCCGGGCCCTCGTGAAGAACCGCATCGACATCGGCTACCTCTCGACCCAGTCCGTGACGCAGACCACCTCGGACCCGACCGTGGCGGCCGGGAACGACCCGCGGCTGACGGGCTTCGACCTGGTGCCCCTGTACCTGGGGTCGATCAACTACATCGTCTACAACTTCGCCTCCACCGGAGCCGGAGGCGCGGCAGGGCCCATCTTCTCCCAGCTGTACGTCCGCCAAGCCATGCAGTCCCTGGTCGACCAGCCCCGGGCGATCCGGAGCATCTTCCATGGCTACGCCTTCCCGACCTACGGTCCCGTCCCGATGTACCCGCGACAGCACAACGACGCGACGAGCGCCGTGCGCCGCAACCCCTACCCGTACGACCCCGCCAGGGCCGTTCGCCTCCTCGCCGGCCACGGATGGCGGGTGATCCGCAACGGCACGTCCGTCTGCATGAACGCGGGAGCGGCCGCCGACGAGTGCGGTACGGGGATTCCCGTCGGCACCAAGCTCGACCTCACCCTGGCATTCGCCAACGACGCGGAGGGCCTCGGCCCGTTGCTGCAGGCTGAAAGGGCGTCCTGGGAGCGAGCCGGCATCCATGTCACACTGGCGGGCTCGCCGTCCAACAAGGTGATCGACGAGGTGACGGCCTGCGGCGGGACCGCCCGCTGCACGTGGCAACTCGCCGACTGGGGTGTCGGGTGGTACTTCGTCCTCGACTACTACCCGACCGGTGAGCAGATCTTCGCTACCGGAGCCCTGAGCAACCTCGGGGGGTACACCGACGCCACCAACGACGCCAACATCATGCAGACCATCGTCAGCGACACCGGTCTCGCCCGGTACCAGGACTACCTCGCGACCCGGTTGCCTGTGGTGTTCCAACCCGACCCGGCGACGTCGTTGGCCGAGGTGCGCAAGACCCTGCAGGGCACGGCACCGCAGAACCTGCTCCTGGCGATCACGCCGGAGGACTGGTACTTCCAGCGGTAGTCGTGTCTGAAGGTGCCGGGCACGTCACCTGGCTCTGGAATCGGAGAAGGCCCCCGGCGCGTGCCGGGGGACTTCTCCCTGAGAAATCCCGGCGACGTCCTACTCTCCCAGGGGGTCGCCCCCCAAGTACCATCGGCGCTGGCGGGCTTAACTGCCGTGTTCGGAATGGGAACGGGTGTTGCCCCGCCGCCATGGTCACCGGAAATCATGCTCCGTCGGGGCCCGAGAGGTCCCGGATCGGAGCGGCCGACCGGCCACCCCGTGAGCGTTCCATAGCGAGCACGAGCAAGATAGCTCTCCAAGCCCTCGGCCGATTAGTACCGGTCGGCTGAACACGTTGCCGTGCTTACACCTCCGGCCTATCAACGTGGTGATCTAGCCACGGGCCTTACCAGGTTGTCCTGTGGGAGACCTCATCTTGGAACGAGCTTCGCGCTTAGATGCTTTCAGCGCTTATCCCATCCGTAGGTCGCAAACCAGCCGTGCCCTTGGCAGGACAACTGGCACACGAGAGCTACGTCCGTCCCGGTCCTCTCGTACTAGGGACAGCCTTCCTCAGGTCTCCTGCGGCTGCATCGGATAGGGACCGAACTGTCTCGCGCGTGTTTCTCCCGTATTACTACGGGCACAGACTATACCTTCACCCTATTTCTAGGGGCCGGCGTGTCATGGCGTCCGTGAGTGGTCGGATGTTGCTGTGTTTCCTTGACGCCATCCCCTCGCTTCGCTTTGCGAGGAAGTCGTTACAGGGGCACAACACGCCCGTGCTACGCAGATGTTGCTCGACATCTACGGCGGAGATCCGCTTCGTTTTCGAATAGTTTAGGGTTGCGAAAGCGTCGACTTCGTGCGCTAGTCGCAGGAACTCCTCTGGGTCCCTCAGCCGTTCGAGCCGAGGAAGCAACAGAAGAGCACGCCGAACGTGTTCTCGTTTGAAGATCACGTACGGCTCCACGGCGGAGAGCAGTTTGAGGAGTAGTGGCCGGCTCGTGATCGCGAGATCACTCATGCCGGTTCCCCGGTCCCGCAGGTATCCCCCACCGCCGACCAGACACTGGATCATCTCCAGGCCGGAGCGGGCTGAGGTGCTCTGCGAGAACGAGACACTGGCTCGGATGTCGTACCCGAACCGATACTCCTCCTGCCGGACGAGCTGGAAGTGAATACTTCCGTCGCCGTCGAGGAATCCTGCAACGTAGGACGCATCCAACGCTCTCAATGTGTTGGCCTTCCCTCGGTATTGCCCTGAACGTACTGTTCGGTTGTGACGCTCAGGGTTTCACCGATATGAGCCGGTGGGCACCCAGGGATTACTCCCTGGGGACGCAGCTATCTACGTTCTAAACCCAGCTCGCGTACCGCTTTAATGGGCGAACAGCCCAACCCTTGGGACCGGCTTCAGCCCCAGGATGCGACGAGCCGACATCGAGGTGCCAAACCTTCCCGTCGATATGGACTCTTGGGGAAGATGA
>DATKSK010000008.1 GCA_035531755.1 Acidimicrobiales bacterium
CGCGGATCGTCCGAGGAGGCCAGATCGGCCACCATGCCGGCGGAGGCCCCCGATGCCTCGTCGTCAGCCTGCATGCGCACTCCTCTCACACCAGGGATCTCACGGGGTCGCCACCGCGGCGTCCTGCGTGCCACCAGCGCCAACGCGATTCTCCAGGCCGGCCGCCCCCTGCGGGTACGTTAGCGTTTCCTGACGCGAATGTCAGCTCTGACGGCGGCGTCAGTCCAGCCTGTCCGTGCGGGCCGTGGTGGGCCCCGCCACCGGTCGCAGCGAAGACTCTCCGCCCGGTGGTGGGCCGTCCCGGTCCCGTCGGCGGGGTCCCCCCGTCGTGGCCGCTCGGCGCCGACGGGGCCGGCCGGGTCTGCTCGTCCCGACCACCTTCGGCTCCGCCTGCCGACGGCTCCGTTCCGGGACCCCCGAGGCATCGGGGTCCCGGGTCCAGGGTCGGGCCCTACCCGCCGATGCATACACCTGAGGCCTGGCGACTCGGACTCCGAAGTACCATTCATACGGGGGTTAGGGAGGGCGTTGTGGCAACCGCAGCCGGCGACAGGACCATGCGGCGCCGCGGGACTCGACGCCAGCAGTGGCCCGCGACGCCCGTCGACATCGGCACCGCGCTGCGCGAGGCCCGCGAGGGCTCGGCCGTGACCCTGGCCGAGGTTCACGACCGCACCGGCGTCCCCTGGCAGCAGCTCGAGGCCCTGGAGTCCGGCGACCTGTCGCGGTTCCAGGACCAGCGGACGGCCCTCACCGCCGTGCAGCGCTACACCGACCTGATGAACCTCGACTCCCCTCAGTTCGCCCGGGTGGTCCAGGAGCACTGGGGGAGCCCGCTCGCCGGGTTCCCGAGCCCGACGCCGACCCCGTCGGGACGGGGGAGGAAGAGCGCCGCCCGCAGCCGGAGCGAGAGCCCGCCCCCGCCGCCCCCGACGACCGGCCACCTCAGCCGGTACCCCGGAGACGAGTCACACCTGCGTGCCTTCACCCAGACGGCGCAGGTTCCGGGCGTGACGCGCGGCGGCACTCCGGCCGAGAACGGCTTCGCCTCCCACGGGCAATTCTCGGTGACCGGCGTCTTCCCGGCCATGCCGGCCGTGCACCGCCCCGTCCGGCCCGCGCCGGCCCCCCTGCGCGCCGCGGTCTGGTGCACGGTGGTGCTGCTGCTCGTGGGGGTCGGGGGCCTGGCGGTCCACCGATATCACCCCCAATGGCTGGCCGACATCCACCTGGTGCGCGGCGCCCACCACGGCACGTCGACGTCGGGCGGCGCCGGCTCGCGCCCGTCGTCCACACGCAGCTCGGTGGTGACGCAGACCTCCATCACCAACGCCGGCGCGTCGATCTCCGTGCGCGCCGCGCAGTTCAGCGTGGAGGTGGCCGCCAGCCAGCCCTGCTGGGTCTCGGCCAGCACCCCCCAGAGCTTCTCCCCCATCTTCGGCAAGACCCTCCAGGCCGGCGACACGGCGCTGATCGATTCGGCCAATGGCCAGCTCACGGTCAACGTCGGCTCGAGCTTCGTGCTCATGGTGGTGAAGATCAACGGGAAGACGGCGCCGGGGTGGCTCTTCAAGCCGCCGAACGCCCCCTTCGTCCTCAACTTCACCTCGGCCACCGCGTCCGGCTCGACGTCCTGACGGCGCCCGGCACCGGGCACCCGGCACCGGCCGTGGGCACCGCTGCGAGCGCGCCGGTCTGCCGGGGCCGACCCTGGGGGCCCGGTGGTGACCGTGGTGGTGGCGGTCAGACGAGCGTGGTGTGGGGCACCGACCGCACCGACCCCTCGTCGCGCAGCTCACGGACGGCGGGCACGGGGTCGGGGTCGGAGAACAGACGGTGGTCGCCGTAGTCCGCGGGGCGCCCGGTGGCGTCGAGGGCCCACCACGACGCCTCGAGCGCGATGCCGTTGGGGTCGGTGAAGTAGATCGAGCGGATGAAGTCGTGGTCCACCACGTCGGTCACGCCGCAACCCGCCGCCTTCAGCCGGTCACGCAGCTCGAGGAGCGCGTGCTCGTCGGGAAGGTTGAACGACAGGTGGTCGAACTGCACGGCCCGGGGGTCGGGCACGCCGGCGGGCTTGGCGAAGCGCTCCAGGGCGAGCCCCCCGTACTCGAAGAACGCCACGGTGTTCTGCGCGCCGAACTCGAAGAAGTAGTGACGGAACTGCGGGGTGCCGATGGTCGCCACCAGCCTGGCGCCGAGCACCCCGTGGTAGAAGCGGACCGTGGCGTCCATGTCGTCGGTGATGAGGGCCAGATGGTTGATGCCCCGCCACCGGGGGCCTTCGGGGTCGAGCGGCTCGGTCATACCGGTCCTCCGTAGCGCGGGTCTCCTGCGCCTCCACGCTACCGGGGCGCGTGGAGGGGGCGTCAGCGCTGCTCGGGGTAGATCGACGGGTCCTCGAGCGGGAGCCGGAGCCACTCGACCATCTGCCGCAGCCGGTCGTACGCCTGCAGGCGGGCCTCGGTGGTCCCGGTGCGCTCGGCCTGCTCGATCGCCTCCCACAGCCGGTGCACCATGGCGGGGCCGAGCTCCAGCAGGCCGCCGCTGCCCCCGGTGGCCCACTTCGCCAGCACGTAGTGCACGAGCGCCCCTTCGGGGACGCCGACGTTGCCACTGAGGGTGCGGATGGTCACCATCGGGTCGACGTGCGCGTACAGCGCCACGTCCGCCTTGAAGTTGGCGTCGGGGTCGTCGTCGGCCCACGGCCCCGTGAAGGGCTCGAGCCGGACCGTGTCCGGGTCGTCGGTCATGTGGGACCGCGGAACCGGTACTGCCCCGCTCCCACGCCCACGACGACCTCGCCGCGGGCACCGGGGACCACGCGCACGCCGGGGGCGCTTCGAAGGGGTCGCCCGCTCTCGGTCACGCCGGTCGCCGTCCCCACCGGCAGCTGCACGGTGGCCGCGCTGTTGGGGGGGACCGTCACGTCGAGGGTGAAGGGCCCGGGGGCCACCGCCTCCCGGCTCCGTTGCCACGAGACCGACACGGTCCCCCGCGGGGTCGGCACCATCCCCGCCGCCTGCGCCAGCCCGGCACGCGGTGGCGTCACGTCGAACGACGCGTAACCGGGGCTCGTCGGGCGCACGCCGAGAAGGGTGCGCTGGATGTCGACCAGCACGGTGGACCCCCAGCCGTGCGACATGCTGTCGCCGTTGGCGTCGGACGGCTCCCACACCTCCCACGTGAAGGTGCCGCCCAGTGCCAGGATGCGGGCCCACCCGTCGATCGTCGGGTCGGTCAGGAGCCGCACGACGTCCTCGGTCCGTCCCGCCATGGCCAGACCCCGCAGCACCTCGTCGGCCGTGCGGGGCGGCACCGCCATCCCCTGGCCGGCGACGAAGGCCGCCACCGCCGCCTGGCGCCCGGCCGGCACCACTCCGTAGGCGAGCGCGCAGGCGTTGGCGTCCTGCGACGCCTGCGCGGTGCGCGCTCCGCTCCCGTCGATACCGTCCACGTACATGCCGTCCCCGCGGGTCAGGTGCCGGTTGACGGCCGCCGTGAGCTGCACCTGGCGGCGGCGGTGGACCGCCACCTCGGCGGCAGGGCGCCCGAGCGCGGCGCCGGCGTCGGCCGTGCGGCGGAACACGTTGGCGCCGAGCACGTTCAACCTCGTCACGATGGGGAAGGAGTAGTAGATGCTCGTCGACGGCAGGTCGTCGACGAGCCCCGTCCCGCCGTCGATCGAGTCGTGGACGTAGCCCGACAGCCGGACCAGCACGGGGTATACGGCCTTCAGCAGACTGCGGTCGCCGGTGTGCATCCAGTACTGCCACACCCATTCCGGATAGATCTCGGTGAATTCGTTGATGTCGAGGGCGCCGAGACCCGTCGGGTAGATCTTGTTGATGGAACCATTCTTCCAGTAGCGGGCCTGGGACTGGGCGAACTCGAGCAGCGACTTGCGGGTGAGGTTCTGCTCACCGAAAACGGCCATGGCCGTCCGCGACTCGTTGAACCCGTCCCACAGCCACGGCCCCTTCTCGCGCGTCGGCGTGTCGATGAACTGCTCCTGGGCGCTGAACAGCGCCGAGTGGCGCGCCAGTTCGAACACGGCGTCGACACCCGGTGCCGACGAGGTGAACGTCCCGGCGTGCTCGTCGGGCACCGCCGCATGGCGCGTGCGCGCCACGACGTCCCCGGGCGCCAGGGTCTCGCCGGGGTCGTCCACCTGGAAGTACCGGAAGCCGAGGTAGTCGAAGGGGTGGAACTCCTCGGTCCCGCCCCGCTGCACGTACGAGTAGCTCATGTCGGTGTGCTGGGTGCCCCGCGTCGTCGACACCCGGCCCGCCTCCCCGGTGAAGGGCTGGCCGGGCGTGGGCTCGTCGAGCAGGTACCCCGCCCGCATCGTGACCACGCGCCCCGCCACCCCCTGGTGGAAGGTCACGGTGGGGACCGCCGCGTAGACCTTGCCGAAGTCGGCCACGACGGCGCCCGACGCCAGGCGGGTGAGCGAGACCGGCTCGACCGGCTCCTCCACGATGCGGGTGCGGACGGCGACCAGGTGCCGCCACGGCGCCACGCCGGCGCGCCCGAGGACGGCGGCGGGCGCCCAGCCGCTGTCGTCGAACCCGGGCCGGTCCCAGCCCACGGGGACCAGCCCTCCGTCGATGTTCTCGGTGAAGTCGACCTGGTCGCCTTCGAGGTCGCGCTGTGTCGCCGGCAGCCAGGCCCCGTTGCGCACGCGCCACGAGCCGTCCGTCGCCACGATCGCCCGGTGGCCGTCGCGGTGCAGGATCGACACCTGGGCGATGACCCCGGGCTTGCCGGCGGGATGGCCCTTGGTCGCACCCTGCCAGTTCGAGAGGATGGCGATGGCGTTGGGGGCGCCCGGCCGCAGCAGCGAGGTGACGTCGAGGGTCTCGTAGTACTGCGAGTCGGGGTAGCAGTAGGCCTGGCCCTTACCGGCGCGCGTCCCGTTCACGGAGAGCTCGTACTGCTGGTCGCCGCTCACGTAGGCGCGAGCGCGCACCACGGGCGAGTCGTGCAGCACGACCTCGGTGCGGGCGTACGTGTACAGATCGGGCTCGGCAGGCGCGGCGCGGCCGATCCACCGCGCCGTCCAGTCGCGGTCGCGCAGGCCCGTCTCGAACGTCGCCGTGGGCGCGAACCCGCTCGGGCCACCCGAGGCCGCCCAGGTCTGCACGCTCCAGCGGTACAGGGTGTCGGGGGCGAGGGCAGGGCCCCTGTAGGAGACGAAGGCCTGCTCGCCCGAGGCCACCCGCCCGGAGTCCCAGACCGTGGCGGGCGTGGCGCGCCCCCCCGTGGGCGCCGGGCGCGAGACGACGAGCCGGTAGGCGCGCTGGGCCGCGCCGCGGCGGGTGTCGCCCACGTGCCACCCGAAGTTCACGTCGTCGAGGCCGAGGCCGACGGGGGCCACGAGCCCGTCGACGGTCAGGCCCGTCGGTCTGCCCGGCGCCGGACCCGGCTTCGGGGCCGCCGATCCCTCGGCCACCCCCGCTGGGGTCGGGCCCGCCCACTCCCCGGTGGCGACGCCCGCCACCACGAGGGCGGCGGCCCCCGTCAACCCGCCGCCGAGCACCTGCCGTCGGCTCACGAGCGGGCCGCGGCCGTCCTCCCCCGATTCGGACTCCACGCCGGAGCAAGATAGATCGCCCCGGGGCGGTCGGCCCAGGGTCGCCGCCTCCCCGGTGATCGACGGCGTCGGGCGGCGGTGTCCCACCGCCGGCGGTCCGCGGCGAACGGCGGTTCGGATCCGACCTGCCCACGCCAAGGCGACCGGGGCGGCCTAGCAGCGATAGACGCGCTCCGCGTTGTCGGCAAAGAGCTTCCCGCGGGATTCGCCGTCGAGGCCGGCGGTCACGGCGCTGAACGTGGTGTACAGCTCGTCGAAGGTGCCGTACATGGAGTCGACGGGGAAGTTGCTGGCGAACATGCAGCGGTCGACGCCGAAGGCATCGATGGCGTACTCGAGCCAGGGGGCGAAGGCGTCGACGCGCATGGACCCGAACGGCATGGCCAGGCCCGAGAGCTTGCAGACGACGTTGTCGCCGAGGCCGGCCAGGGCGTCGATGCCGCCCTGCCAGAGAGCGCGCTCCTCGTCCGAATTCGAGCGGGGCCACCCGGTGTGCTCGACGACGACGGTCAGGTCGTCGAAGCCGGCGAGCTGCGCCGCTGCCACCCGGAGCTGATCGGGATGCGCCATCAGCTCGAAGAGCAGGTTCCGGTCCCGCAGTGCGTGGAGCACCCCGGCGTCGGGCAGCGGCCCCATGTGGGCGCCCATCGGCCGGACCCCACGGAAGCGTGACGCAGCCATCTGCCGGTCGATGAGCGCGACGGCCTCAGCCACCGTGTCGGTCGGCGGGAGGCCGCCGACGATGGCGTCGGGACGGCCGCTCGTACGGGCGTTGGCATCGAGCTCGACGGTTTCGTCGATGGAGTGACGACCGGTCGCAGCGGCGACGTTGACGATCTTCTCGACGTTCCACCGCGCCGTCTCGGCCTGGTAGGTGTCGGCGTCGAAGCGGCGGCGCATCCTCGACGCATCGCCGGTGCCGTGGTGCTGAGGCTGCGACAGATACGGGTACCAGTCCGCCCGGGCGGGATCCCACAGGTGCACGTGGGCGTCGACGACGCGGCTGGGCCGGGCGGTCATCGGGCCTCCACGTGCGGTGGGGCGCCCGTGCCGTTGACGACCTCCCGGAGCGTGGCGCCGAGCCACTCGGGGACAGCGGGACCGCCGTACGTGATGCTGCCGATCGGTCGGGGGTGACTCCGGAGGCCGAGCCATCCGGCGCCGACCACCAGCTCCGCACCGGCGAGTGCCGGTGCCTCGGGGTGGCCGAGCAGGTGGGCGACGAGCTCGCCCACCGGTCGGCCGGCCGCCGCCTCGGACGCCTCGATGCCCGCCGCGAAAGCCGTGACCCGGCCGTGCGTCGATCCCGCGGCAGCTCGGGCGAGCTGCGCCGAGGCCTGGGCTCGACTCCGGCCTCCCGTCGTGGTGGCGTCGGTGAGCGTCACCAGCCGGACAGGGCGGGCAGAAGCAGCGGCATAGTCGGCGGTCGCCCGGGCCCATCCGGCGTCGGCATGGATGTGCTCGACGATCCCGCGGTGCTCGGCGAGCACCCGCTCCCAACCGACCGTCGACGGGACCGTCGGCTGCCGACCGGCGGGCGCGAGGACGATGGCGTCGATCGGCCCGGCGGTCTCGACCATGGCGCGCAACGCCTCGCCCGCCTCGCGGAAGCCGTGCGCGACCACGGCGCGGTGACAGGTGACGGACCGAGCCTCGAGCGCGACGGTGAGAGACGCGGCCAGGTGGGGGCGGTCGGTGACGACGGCACAGGATCGCACGTGCGCCGGTGCGAACTCGGCGGGCGCCGGCTCGTCGAAGATCGGCCCGAACCGCGGGTTGCCGCCGCCCCCGCTCGCCTGACTGGCCTCGGCGGTGACGAACGCTCGGGGGACGACGGCCTCGAGCACCCGGGCCAGCGAAACCACCTCGTCGCTGCGCACCACCTCGAGCAGATGGGGCTCGTCCACCACCGCCACCTCCGACCCGCCGGCGAAGAGCACCCGGCCGGTGCACCATCCGAATCCGTCACCGACCAGGTACGCGCCGAGCGGCCCGAGGTCCTCGGGACCGGGCATCGACCTGAGCGACATCCCGCCACCGCGTGAGGCCCCGCCCGCCTGACGAGCGCGCTCGACGGCCGCGGCGACCATCCGGGTGGCCGCGATGGGCGAGATGGCGTTGACGGTCACGCCCGGCGGCGCCTGCCGGCCCAGCTGCCACGTGAGGGCGGCGACGGCTCGCTTGGCGCAGCTGTATGCACCGGCATCGGCGGGCCGCCACCCCGAGCCGGAGGTGACGCCGAGCACGCGGCCGTGCCCGGCGGCGGCCATGAGCGGCAGCGCGGCGTCGAGCACGTTGAGGTAGCCCCCCAGGTGCACGGCGAGCAACGCGAGCCAGTCTTCCTCGGTACCCTCGGCGAAGCTGTTGTGACGGGTGATGCCGGCCACGTTGACGACGGCGTCGAGCCCGCCATGCTCGTCGACCAGCTCCCCGAACAGGCCGCGGACCGCCTCGCCGTCGGTCACCGACACCGACGAGCTCCGGGCCGAGCCACCCGCCGCCACGATGCGGCCCGCTGTGGTCTGCTCCGGCTCGGGGAGGCGCTCGGCGCCGTCGAGGGTCACGAGGGGGTCGATGGTGACGACGAACCAGCCGCCCCGACCGAGCTCCTCGGCGATCGCCGCCCCGATCCCACCGCCGCCGCCGGTCACGACGGCGACCTGCTGCCGCGCGCTCACGACGCCGGCGACCGGACCTCGAGCGCCAGGCCCTCGAACCGACCGGCGTCGAGCCACTGTTCGAGCAGCTCGCGGTAGCCGAACCAGTCACCCATGCCGCGGCCGTAGTTGCCGTTGCGGGGGTTCATCGCTTCCGGATGGCCCTCGTTGTTGATGCGCGACGGCGTGCAGGCGGACATGACGGCGCTGCCGTCGACGAAGGAGTCGACGACCTTCCGTGTCCACGCCTCCTCGGCCTCGGCGCTCACGTCGAACACCTCCACGCCCCGCTCCTCGAGCAGCCGGACAGCCCCGCCGATGAACTCGGCCCCGAGCACGGCCAGCTGCGTGTAGTTGACGGTCACCACCGCCTGCTGCCCCGGCGCCGGCATGACGAACAGGTTCGGGAAGCCTCGGCTCATCATCCCGAACAGGCTGGCGGCGCCGTCGGCCCACTTGTCGGCCAGGGTGCCGCCGCCACGCCCCACGATCTCGTGGCCGGCCCGGCGGAACAGCGGGGTGAGCTCGGCCTCGAAGCCGGTGCCGTAGACGATGCAGTCGACCTCGTACTGCTGCCCGTCGACGACTGGGCCCTGCTCGGTGATCCGTTCGATCCCCGCGGGGCAGTCGACCAGCGTGACGTTGGGGTGGTTGAACGCCTGCAGGTACTCGTCGTGGAAGCACGGCCGCTTGCAGAGATACCGGTAGTACGGCTTCAGGATCTCGGCCGTGGCGGGATCGGCCACCAGCTCCTCGACCCGGCGCCGGTGCGCCTCCATGATCCCGTAGTCGAATTCCTCGGCGCTGCGCAGGAACTCGGCCGTCGTCATGCCCTCGGCTCGCGGGGGGTGGTGGACCGCCGCGTAGTGGTGTGTCCAGCCGTCGTCCACCAGGTCGACCTCGACGGGCCGGCCCAGCATGATCGCCTGGAAGTTGTCCATCCGGGCCCGCTGCCAGCCCGGCTCGAGCCCGGCGGCGAAGGCGGGATCGGTGGGCCGGTTGCCCCGCTCGCCGATGGCCGACGGCGTGCGCTGGAA
>DATKSK010000009.1 GCA_035531755.1 Acidimicrobiales bacterium
CGTGATCGTCCAGGTGACCGTGTTGGTGGGGTTGGGGGCGCCGTTGGGCCCGTTCACGGTCACCGTGACCGTGAACGTCGATCCCGGCTGGGGGCTCGGCGGAGTCGTCGTGAAGCTGAGCGTCGGGGTCGCCTTTGCCACGCTGGTGCTCGCGACCCCCTGGCTGTCGGTGTAGTTGCCGTCGCCGCCGTACGACGCCGTCACCGAGTACGTCCCGACCACCGCATTCGAGACCGAGCACGTGGCGGTGTTGGTGCCCGTCAGGCCGTTCGGGTTGGTCATCTGGGAGGGGGTGCAGGTGGGATTGGGCCCGGACGGTGCGGTGATCGACCACGCCACCGTGCTCGTCGGCTTCAGGTCCCCGGCCACGGGAGGATTGGCGCCGACGGTGGCGGTGAACGTCAGCGTCGAACCAGGCTGGGCGGGTGAGGGCGACGAGACCTCCGTCACGGTGGTCGACGACGCAGCCTTACCGACGGTGATCGCCCCCGAGCCACTGCCGGATCCGTAGTTGCCCGGAATACCCTGCGCAGGGTAGCCGGCTGTCACCGAGTACGTCCCCACCTGGGCACTGCTCACCGTGCACGTGGCCCGAGACGTGTTGGTCCCGGCGATCGTGCTCAGGGCGGAGTCCGCACACGACGGCGAGCCGGGACTCGGTGCGAAGGTCCACTGGATGCTCCCTGTCGGCGCAGGCGTGGTGCTGTTGGGCGGGACCACCGTCGCGGTGAACGTCACGGTGTCACCGTAGGTGGGCGTCGTCGAGGACGATGTTGCCGAAACGAGCACGGTGGTATTCGCCGTCCCGGTGACGACGAAGCTCAGCGATCCTGCGAACCCGTCCGGGGCTCGCGCAACGACGCGAATGAGCTGCGCTCCGCTTTGCGGGCAGTTGGGAGAGGTCGTCGCGACCCATCGGGCGGATTGGGCGTCCCATTGCTGCACCGGGTTGTCGACGGAGACCGCGTACCCCGCCGGCGTGGTGCCCTTGGCGGTGCCGCCGACCGAGAAGGCGGTCGGCGAGGGTGTGGCGGTGCCGTCGCTCACGGAAACGATCTGTGACCCGGTCAGGCCGCTCGGGACGGTGAAGGTCACGGCGGCGTCGCCGTTGGCGTCCGTCGTCGAGCCGCTCGTAACGGTGGCCGACGCCGCACCGACCGTCACGGTCACGGTGTGGTTGGCGGCGAAGCCCGTCACGAACACGGTCGCCGACGACCCTGCGGGACCGGACGCCGGCGACGGCGTGCCCACGAGGCGGTACGGCGTCGTTCGGCAGTTCCAGTTCGGAAGCGCAGAAAGCTGCTGGATCTCGTACTGGGCGGCCTGGGCGAAGCCGTTCAGGACGGAATCCACCGTGGAGAGGCTCTGCGCTGTCGTCGAGCTGGTGATGGCGGTGACGAGCCCACCGAGCAGGGCGGTCACCGTCAGGGCGATGACGAGGATGGCGATCAAGATCTCGATCAGGGTGTCGCCGGCCTCGGAGGGTGCTGCTCGACGGCGGAGCTCTTCACCCGGGCCCGACCGGCCCCGTCGGGCCGTCGCGCCCGTCTTCCTTCCGGCACGAGCCTGACCACTGTTGAAACGGACCATCCCGGAAGCCGACCTATTGGATCGTGACGCGGAGGTTGAAGCAGAAGTTGAACAGCATGCTTTGCGCCACGATGGGGCCCGTGCTGATGGTGTCGCCGAACCCGTACAGGCTGATCGTGGCGTCGGGGACGTAGATCACGCCGCCGTAGGTGTTGACCGAGGAAGCGGCGCTGGCGAGGAACACCGGCGCGTTGTCGGTCGCGTCCTGCCACAGCAGGACCCCGTTATACGGATCCGACGTCATCGTCGTCGGGATGGGCGCCAGCTCGATGTTGTTGGCGAAGTTGACGTTCCCCAGGTTCGTCGTGCCGTCCTGGACGTAGAAGAAGACGCCTCCGGATGGAGGGCTCGGGCACGCGCTGGTGGCGGTGCCGCCCCCGCACAGAGCGCTCCCGGATCCCGACACGTTCAGCCCGTCGGTGAAGGTGTAGTGCCCCGATCCGAAATTCACGGTGTCGCTACTACCGATGCACAGCGAGCTCCCGCACCCGTTCGCCCCGAATTGATAATGGCCGGGTTGGAAAGTCACGTTCCGGTGGCTGGTGATGTTGAGCCCGTTCGCGTACAGGCCGGGGGTGCATGACATCGTCGAGCCGCCCGTGCACGACCCGCTCGGTGAGGTGATGGGTGCCGGCTTGTTCTGCGAAGCCCATACGGCCCGCGGGTCGGTGACCGGCTGGCTCGTCGACACAGGATACGGCTTGACGTCGACGCCATTCCCCGAGACTGCATCGTGGCCGCCGCTCGTGGGACACATGCTCCCCGTCGTGTTGTCGTTGAGGCAGTTGTAGACGTAGTCCCAGGGGCCGGTGCTCTGCGACGCCGGAGTGCACGATGCGGTGTTCGTCGTCGTGACGCTGTTGCCGAGGCTCAGAAAGCCACTGCTGATGGCGGGAACACCGTGGCTGTAGTCGTAGCCCTGAAGTGCGGAACCCACGACACAGACGTCGTCCTGGGAGCTGAAGTTGGTGAAGGAGATGTCCGTACCGATCCCGAGGAGCGTCAGCGCGGCGTTGGGTCGAACGATGGGGGGCACCGGGATCCCCGACACCGGCTCACCCGTGAGGGCGTACTGGTACGGGGCGCAGGCGACGCCAGGGGTGGAGCATCCCTGAGTCACGTTGAGCGTGACGGTCGACACCATGTAGGTGAAGGTCCAGTCGCTGCCGGGATTGCAGGTCACCCCCGTCGGGATGCTGGTGGGAGTGGGTGAGACGCAGTTCACGACGGGCGCGGGGGGGTTCGTGGTGCTGACGTTGTCGGACAGGACCACTCGGCTCTGGGGTGTCGACGAACCTTGCGGGCAGTACAACCGCACCAATTCGGAGGGCGCAGCGGGTGCAGGCGTCCAGGTGTAGTACGACACCACCGTCGACACGCCCTGCAGCTGCATACCCAATAGGAACGTCTTCGAGCCGGACAGGCCCGAGGCGCTGCACTGTTGGGGCGCGCTCGCCGGGTTGGCCGCCGTGGTCACACTGGAGGCGCTCTGGATGTCACGGACGTAGTAGGTCGAGGCCGTGGCCGCTGCGGCCGAATCCGTGACCTTGCCCTGGATGCCCTGCTGGTTCTTGAGCATGGTGATCATCACCATGGCGATCGCCCCCATGACGAGAGGGAGTATGACCAGCACGATGAGGAGCTCGATCAGGGTGAAGCCCTCCTCGCCCCTGCGAGGCGGGCGACGCGGGCCACGGGCCCGGCGCGGCCCGAATGGCGCGTGGCGACCCGGGCGGCTCCGGCGCCGCGCACGGTGACCGTCGTTCTGCGTTCGTGACGGTCGCGTTGGCGTCATCTCTCTCTCAGTCGGGGGTATCGCCATTCTCTGTGGTCTCTTCCCCACCGATGGTCGGACACCTCCATCGTAGGCTGGATCGTTCCTCGACTCCGGACGGATCGGCTCAGAACGAGGTCACCCGCGGGTTGTCCGGGCTGGCCACCATCGCGCCGGGCATGACCGGTTCGAGAACAGGCTCGGGGGCCTGGACCTTCTGCATCTGCGCGTACTGCCGGGGCCGCTCCACCTCCTTCGGGTAGAGGCTCACCCGGAGGGCCGTCTCGTAATCGATCAGGTCCTCGGCCATCAGCTGGTTCAGGCCCATCTCGAGGGTCTGCATGCCCTCCGACTGGTGGGTGGAGACGACGTTGCGCAGCTGGCGGGTCTTGCCCTCGCGGATGAGGTTGCGCACGGCGTGATTGGCCATCAGCACCTCGTAGGCGGAGACCAGCCCTCCACCGATCCGGGGCACCAGGCGCTGGTAGATCACGCCCTCGAGGGTCGAAGCCAGCTGGACCTGAATCTGCTCGCGACGGTCCGACGGGAAGATGTCCACGATGCGGTCGATCGCCTGGGCGCTGTCATTGGTGTGCAGCGTGGCGAACACCAGGTGCCCGGTCTCGGCGATGGTGAGGGTGGTGGCGATGCTCTCGAGGTCGCGCATCTCACCCACCAACAGCACGTCGGGGTCCTCGCGCAGCACGGAGCGCAGCGCCCGCTCGAAGGACACCGTGTCAGTCCCGACTTCTCGCTGGCTCACGGCCGACCGATGGTTGGCGTGGACGTATTCGATCGGGTCCTCGATCGTGATGATGTGGCACTTGCGGTAGCGATTGATGTAATCGATCATCGCCGCCAGGGTCGTCGACTTTCCCGAGCCCGTCGGGCCGGTGACGATGACCAATCCCATCGGCAGCTCCACCAAGGCCTCGACGGCCGGGGGGATGCCGAGCTGCGCGAACCCGGGGATCTCGTAGGGGATGATCCGCAGGGACAGCGCACACGTGTCGCGCTGATGGAAGGCATTGCAGCGCAGGCGGGCCCGGTCCTTCCAACTGAAGGCGAAGTCGATCTCGCGCTCTGCCTCGTAGCTCGCCACCAGGTCCGGGCCGATGACGTCCTTGATCACCCGCTCGACCGAGATCGTGCTGAACATCTCGCCGCCGGTGACCGGGCGCATCTCTCCGTCGACCCGCACGAGCGGGGGGGCACCGGCGGTGAGCAGCAGGTCGGTGCCACGCGTCTGCCAGAGCTCCTCGAGCCAGACATCGATCTCCGCGGTGCTGCGGGCAACGGGCATGGGGGTCGCTCGGGAGATTCTGGGATCAGGTGGCGGCGGTGCTGGGCACAGGGACATGCTCCTCGGCGGGACGAACCCGAGATCCGGAGGCGATGGCCACGGGTGTCGCTCCCGTCACCTTCTCACATGCCGTTACCACGTCACCACCCTGCTCGACGGCAAGTGCCGCCCACGGCCCGAAGGGCCGTTCGGAGGCGACGCCTGCGACCACCAGTGGGACTCCCTGGTGCAATGCGCAGACCACGCCGAGCTCGGCCTGGGAGGGCTCGCTCAGCGGTCGGGCACGGACGGTGACCACCACGTCGAAGCCCACGTCGAGAGGACATGTCCTTCCCTGGATCAGGGCGTTGCAAGGAAAGGCCGGCTCACCGGGCTCATGGCAGCGCAGCACGGTGCACCCGCCGGCCTCGAGCTCGGTCGCCGACTGCTCGATGGCCCAGTCGTCGGTACCCACGACGAGCACCGTCGGAGGCTCGGTCCGGCGGTCGCCCGGGAGGGAGCCTTCGATGACGGGGGCCAGGTGGACGCCCCCTCTGTGCTTGAAACCAGCGGCCACGACCCGAGTGTGCACCGCCCAGACCACCGCCCGACCTACAGCGCATCAACCCCCCCCCAACTTGCGCGCGAGCCCGCCCGGGCTCCGGTGCCGTAGGTCAGGCGACCCATCGCGGGCGGTAGGGTGCGGGAAACAGCCCGAGGCCTTTCAGGTAGGGGGACCCCGCCCACTACGCTTGGTGACCGAGCCAATGGATTGAGTGGCGGAGCAGTCGGGAGACGGTGGTGGCGAAAGTGGCAGCGGCAGAACCGGCCCGCCCCGCGGCGGTGCCGACCCGATCGTGCGGGAAGCTCCTGGTCGTCGACGACGACCCCGAGGTCCGGGGCATGCTGTCGCGACTGCTCGAGGCCGACGGCTACCGCGTCACCGAGGCGACCACCGGGGTCGAGGCCATCGGCGTCCTGGGGAAGACGCCCCCCGACCTGGTGATCCTCGACGTCATGCTCACCACCGAGGACGGCTTCGACGTCCTGGCCGCCATCCGCCGCACGAGCGACATCCCGGTCATCCTGGTCACCGCCCGGGGCCAGGAGACCGACCGGGTCCTCGGCCTCAAGCTGGGTGCAGACGACTACATCGTGAAGCCGTTCTCCCCCGCCGAGCTGGCCGCCCGGGTGGGGACCGTCCTGCGCCGCAGCTCCAACCGCAGGCCGGCGGCACCCACCGGCGCCCTCGAGTTCGGCGAGCTGTCCATCGACACGCTGGCCCGCGAGATCCGGGTGGCGGGCACGCTGGTCGAGACGACGGCCAAGGAGTTCGCCCTGCTGGCCTTCCTGGCCGGCTCACCGCGCCAGGTCTTCACCCGGGAGCAGCTGCTCGCCCAGGTGTGGGACTCCTCGTCGGAGTGGCAGGACGCCGGCACGGTGACCGAGCACATCCGCCGCATCCGCCGCAAGATCGAGGCCGACCCCGACACGCCGCGCTGGGTGCGCACCGTCCGAGGCGTGGGGTACCGCTTCGAGCCCTGATCAGGTCCCGGTCGCCCGGTCACGCTGCTGCGCCGGCAGCGGCCGGCTGTCCCGGACGGCGGCCGCCCGGTCGAGTGCCTGGCGGGCCCGGCGCCCGAGTTGGCCGGGCGTGAACGGCTTCGGCAGCAGGTCGGCGTCGAGGTCGAGCGGGTTGCGGGTCATGGCGGCCTCGTCGAGGTGCCCCGACACGAACAGCACGGCCATCGAGGGCCACGTGCCCACGAGCGTCTCGGCGAGCTCGACGCCGTTCATCTCGGGCATGACGACGTCGGTGACGAGCAGGTCGACAGGGCGCTCGAGCGAGCGCGCCACGGCCAACGCCTCAACCCCGTTGGCGGCCGCCAGCACGAGGTAGCCGCGCTCCTCGAGCTCGCGCACCGCCAGGCGCCGCAGCTCGTCCTCGTCCTCGGCCACCAGGACGAGCTCGTCGCCGACGCTCGTGTCGAGCTCGGGCGGCCCGTCCTCGAGCTGGCGGTCCTCGGCCTCCACGGCGGGGAACCACAGCGTGATGGTCGTGCCGCGCCCCGGCGCGGTGTCGAGGCTCACCTGGCCGCCGGCCTGCGTCACCATGGCGTGGACCGCCGCCAGCCCGAGCCCGGTGCCCTTGGCCATCCCCTTGGTCGTGAAGAACGGCTCGAAGCAGTGCTCGGCGGTCTCGGCGTCCATGCCCATCCCGGTGTCGCCCACCGCCAGCGCCACGATCTGCTGGGGCACGGGCCGCTCGGCCCCCACCATGCGCGTCCGGATGACGAACCGGCCCCCCCTGGGCATGGCGTCTCTGGCGTTGATGGCCATGTTGAGCACGGCGCGCTCGAGCTCGGCCGGGTCGACGAGGATGCGGCCGGCGGGCTCGGCGGGGATCAGGTCGAGCTGCACGTCCTCCCCCAGCGCCCGGGTGAGCATGGGCGCCATGGCCCCCACCACGGCGTCGGGGTCGACGACCTCGGGCTGGCCGACCTGGCGGTGGCCGATGGCGAGGAGCTGGCTCGTGAGAGCGGCGGCCCGCTCGCCGGCGCGCTGGATGGCCTCCACCTCGGCGACGAGCGGGTCGTCGGTGGCGAGGCGCCGCAACATGATCTCGCTGCACCCGAGGATCACGGTGAGCAGGTTGTTGAAGTCGTGCGCCACGCCGCCGGCCAGGCGGGCCATGGCCCCCATCCGCTCCGCCTGCTGGAACTGCTCGAGCATCCGCTGGCGCTCGGTGACGTCCTCGGCGACGGCCAGGATGCCGGTCACCGTCCCCTCGTGGTCCTGGAGCGCGGCCGTCGACACCGACAGCTCGACCACTTCGTCGTCGCGCCGGGCCGTCACCTGTACGCCCACCGTCGCCTCGCCGTGCCGGGTGCGCTCCCACAGACGGGCCAGCATCGAGGAGGCCGCGCTGTCGGCGGCCGGGATGCGACGCTGTCCCGACGTCGCGCCGTCCCATCCGAGCAGCGTCCCCGCGGCGCGGTTCCACCACGTGGCCACGCCATCGAGGTCGAGCTCGGCGATGGCGAGGGGTGAGGACTCCACGACGGCCTGCAGGCGCTGCTCGTTGCCCTGCACGGCCTGGTAGAGGCGGGCGTTGTCGAGGGCGACGGTGGCCATCTGGGCCAGCAGGACCAGCACCGACTCGTCCTCGACGTTGAAGGGCCGATCCCTCCCGAGGACGACGATGGCCCGCCGGCGCGTACCCGTCGAGTCGACGAGGGGGACCGCCATCCACGGGACCGTGGGCGAGCCCATGACGGCCAGATCGGCGGCGGCGGCGGCGTCGTCGAATCCCTCGAGCACGCCGCCGGCATGGCGCATCGGCCGGTTGGCGCGCGCCATCAGACGACGGGCGCCGTCGACGACGGGCGCCGTCGCCTCGAGCAGACCCACCGGGGCGGTCACCTCCACCTCCACCTCGACCTCGGTGTCGGCCTCGGCGTCGACCGCTGTGCCCGACGGCGCCGCACCGTCGCCCACCGGGACGGCCAGGACCACCGCCTGCCCGGCGTCGAGCACCCGACGGGCGTGCTCGGACAGGACCCGCAGCACCTGGGGCTCGGCCAGCGGCGCGTTGACGGCGAGGGCGGCCTCCATGAGACGGCGCAGCTGGCCGGCGTGGCGGGTGGCGGCCTGCTCGGCCTGGCGGCTCTCGCTCCACAGCAGGACGCGCTCCACCGCGATGGCGACCCGCTCGGCGAGGCCGCGGGCGGTTTCGAGGTCGGAGCGGCGGTAGCCGCGCCGGCCCTCCCCGGTGACGAAGCTGAGCGCCCCGAACGACAGGCCGCGCAGGTGCACGGGCACCACGAACATCGACTCGATCCTCGAATCGGCCGGCGTCTCGATGTAGCTGCCGTAGGCCGCGGGCTCACCACCGTGGGGCGCCCCGTCTCGACGCGACCGCATGACGACCTCGGGCCGGCCGCTGGCGAGCACCTGCCGCACGAGCGTCTCGCCCTCGGGGTGGGGGTGGCGGGCCGTGGTCTCGGCGAGGCGCCCGCGCGCGCCGTGGGCCACCCGGCGCAGCGTCCCCTGCTCGTCCACGACGTCGACGGAGAACCAGTCGGCGAACGACGGGACGACCACCTCGACGAGCCGCACCATGGCCTCGTCGTAGGACTCCAACGCGGTGGCGAGCACGTCGGCGGCGCGGGCCAGCAAGGCCACGTGCTGCCGGGCGTGCTCGGCACCGAGCCGGCTGCGGCGCTCGGCCTCGTCCAGCCGGGCCCGCTCGATGGAGGCGGCCGATCGGTCCGCCACCAGTTGCAGCAGCTGCAGGTCGCGGCCCTGGAACCGGTGATGGGCCCGCGTGCCGACCTGGACGACGCCGATGACCATGCCCCCCACGAGGAGAGGCGCGGCCACCAACGAGGCCATCTGCTCGCGCAGCATGGGTGCGGTCGCCGCCGCCTCGACGTCGTTGACGATGACCGCCTGGGCGCGGGCGGCCACCTCACCGACGACCCCTTCGCCCACGGGCACGTGGACGTCCTCGGTGGACGGCGCGTCCAGGCCGTAGGAGGCCCGCACCGTCAGGGTGGCGCCGTCCTCGGCCAGCAGGAAGATGGCGGCCACGTCGCCCCCCACCACCCGGCCGGTCCGGGCCAGCAGCTCGTCGAGGAGGGAGTCGAGCGGCAGGAAGGACAGGCCCGGGTCGGTGACCGACTGGATGGAGCGCAGCGCCACGCCGGCGTCGTGCAGGCCCAGGCGGATGCGGCGCTCGGCCACCCGCCGGAACAGCAGGATGACCAGGACCATGACGAAGCTGCCCCCGACGAAGAGCCAGCCCAGGGTGATGCTGGCCGCCGTCCGGTGGCTCTCGACGAGGAAGCGGAAGACGATCACCGCGAACAGCGCCCAGCTGACGACCAGGGCGGCCTCGCCCAGGAACATGTGACGGCCCAGCGCCTGGCGCAGGAGCCGGTCCGCCTCGGGCCCGCGGTCGTCGGGGACGATGGCGGTGGGGTCCGCCGGGGTCGTGTCCCAGTCGGGCCCGAACGCCTCGTGCCCACGCCGCGCGCGGGTCGGGGCGACCGGCCCCACGCTCCGTGACTTCCAGCGGTTCACTGGGGGAAGAGCCTACTCCCGGGGGTCTGCCTGGACCCCGGGACGTCGCTCGTGCCATCGGATCCTCCGGCACCACTCCCGCGAGCTGTGGCCGTCGTGGCCGACGGGAAGATGTTCACGGATCGTGTGGCCGCCACCACTCCAGGTCGAACTACGATGGAACCAGGAACAGCATGACCGCCCTTCTGGCCGTCATCGCCGCCTCCGAAGGGAGCGTGGGATGGTCCGGTCGTCGACCCGGGTCGGGCGCGCAGCGTCGGCCGGTCGGCGACGCTGGCCGTACCGGGGGCTGGTCCTCGCCGGAGTGCTCCTCGTCGCCGGGGCCGGGGCCTGGCAGCTCGACGCCACCCTGTGGACCCATCACAGCGAGGTGGCCGGCAAGGCCCTCGTCCACCGCTACCAGCAGGGCGTCACCACGACCCGGCCCACCGAGGTCGTCGGTGACCCCTCGCGGGTGAAGCTCGGCTCGTGCGGGGCGGCCGACACGGGCGATGTCCGGGCCCTGCTCGTGGTCCCCGCCCTCGGGCTCGTGGCCCCGGTGGAGGAGGGGGTGGGCGACGCCCAGCTCGAGGTGGCGGTCGGCCACCTGCCGAGCTCGGTGTGGCCGGGGACGGCGGGAACCGCAGTGCTCGAGGCCCACGACGTGTCCTACTTCGTGAACCTCCCGGCGCTGAAGGCGGGCGACACCGTGCTCTACGAGACACCGTGCACGACGTCCACCTTCGTCGTGGAGAGCCACGCCGTGGTGACGCAGGGCGCGCCGGTCTACAACACGCCGGGCCCCACGCTCACCCTGGTGACGTGCTGGCCCACCAACGCCCTGTGGTTCACCCCGCAGCGGTACGTGGTGACGTTGGCCGAAGCGTCGTCGACGAGCACCAACGGCGCCATCCTCACCTACGCGTCGGGCGCGGCGGCGCCGACCGTGCCCGCACCGGCGGCGCTGGCCTCGCAAGGCCTGACGCTCACCACCAACTCGATCCCGATGGGCACCCTCACACTGGCCGGCACGCCCGGCCAGACGTGGTCGCAGTCCACCGCCCCCCTCCTCGTGCAGAGCGCCGCCGTGTCGGGGTTCATCGCCGGCGTGAAGGCGCTGGCGCAGGACCGCCTCGACTGGTGGTCGGCCGTGGCGCCGGGAGTGTCGCCGCCGACGCCCCTGGTGGGCGCGCACGTCCCGGCCTACCTGAGCCCCCTCGACGTCACCCTGCGCGCCGCCGGCGACACGGTGACGGGCGTCACGCTGTCCACCACCGTGACGGTCACCGGCGGCCACGCGCCGGGGCGCTACGCCGTGTCGGTGACGGAGACAGTCACGGAGACGGCCACGGGGTCGACCGTGGTGGTGGCGGGCTGGACGATGACGCGGGCGTGAGCGCTACGGCCGCCCGAGGGCGGCGATCACGGCCGACGCCACCTCGTCGGTCGACGCCGGCGGGAGGTCGGCGGGCGTGCGCTCGAGGTCGTAGGTGAGCGTCCGGCCCTCGGCGGCGACGGCGTCCACGGCCGCCTCGACCCGGGCGGCGGCGTCGCCCTCCCCCAGGTGTCGCAGGAGCAGCGCCCCCGACAGGATCATGGCCATGGGGTTCGCCTTGCCGAGCCCCGCGTACTTCGGCGCCGAGCCGTGGGCGGCCTCGAACACCGCGGCGTCGGGACCGACGTTCATGCCGGGGGCGAGCCCCACCCCGCCGACGAGCGCGGCGGCCAGGTCCGACAGGATGTCGCCGTAGAGGTTGAGGGTGGCGAGGACGCCGAATTCCTGAGGCCGCCGTACCAGCGCCGCACACGTCGAGTCCACCAGCATCTCGTCGAAGGCCACGTCGGGATGGTCCTGGGCGACGTGGCGGGCCACCTCCAGGAAGAGACCGTCGGTCGAGCGCATGGCGCTCGCCTTGTGCACGGCGGTGACATGCCCGTAGCCGTGGTCGCGCGCGTACTCCATGGCGAAGGCCACGACCCGCCGGCTGGCCGCCTCGGAAATTGGCTTGATCCCGATCGCCGACCCCGGGCGCACCTCCCCGCGCCCGGCGCGGTTCACGGTCTCGATGAGTGCCTCGGTCTCGGGCGCGCCGGCCTCGAACTCCACCCCTCCGTACAGGTCCTCGGTGGTGTCGCGGATCACGGCCAGGTCGACACCGGAGAAGGGCGTGCGGATACCGGGCCGGCTGCGGACCGGGCGGACCTGGGCGTAGAGGTCGAGGGCCTTGCGCAACTCCACGTTCACCGAGCGCGGGCCGCGGCGTTCCTTGGTCGTCGTGACCGGGCCCTTGAGCGCCACGCGGTTGGCGCGGACGGAGGCGAGCGCCTCGTCGGGGAGCCCCGATCCGGGCCCGGCGGCCTGGCCCACCTGGAGGGTCTCCCATTCGAGGTGCACGCCGGTCGCCTCGAGGACGCGGCACGCCGCGGCCACGAGCTCGGGCCCGGTGCCGTCGCCCGGGAGCAGCGTGACCCGTGTCGTTTGCACACCGAACCTTACGTCGGTGATTCCGCCATCCCCACCATCGGGCGGGCGAGCGACAGGCCACCCATCGAACCCGTGAACGGGGCGCCGAAGGCGAAGATCCCGCCGTCGGACGCCACCAGCCAGTAGCCGCCCGTGACCGGGTCGGCGGCCATCCCCACGATGGGGGCGTTCAGGTGCATGGCGCCGGTCGAGCCCGAGAACGGGGCGCCGAAGGCGAAGATCCCGCCGTCGGACGCCACCAGCCAGTAGCCGCTGCCGTCGCTCGTGACGGCCATGCCCACCACCGGCTTGTTCAGGTGGATGGCGCCCGTCGACCCGTGGAAAACGGCGTCGCCGAAGGAGAAGATCCCACCGTCGGCGGCCACCAACCAGTAGCCACCCCCGTCCGCGGTGGCCGCCATGCCGACGATCGGCTCGTTGAGCGTCATGGCACCCGTCGACCCGTGGAAGGCGGCGTCGCCGAAGGAGAAGACGCCCCCGTCGGACGCCACGAGCCAGTAGCCACCCCCGTCGGCCGTGGCCGCCATGCCCACCACCGGCTTGTTCAGGTTGATGGCGCCCGTCGACCCGTGGAAGGCGGCGTCGCCGAAGGAGAAGATCCCACCGTCGGCGGCCACCAGCCAGTAGCCACCCCCGTCGGCGGTGGCCGCCATGCCGACGATCGGCTTGTTGAGCGTCATGGCGCCCGTCGACCCGTGGAACGGTGCGCCGAAGGCGAAGATGCCGCCGTCCGATGCCACCGTCCAGTAGTGCTGCGGGGAGGATGGGGATGGCGGTGGCGGAGAGGGCGGCGAGGGCGGCGAGGACGACACCAGGGCGTTCGCCTGGCCCGGCGAGCCGTAGCCGCCGGCCGAGAACGTCGGGAAGGAGCCGCCCGCGATGTCGCTCTCGAACGTCGCCTCGGAGACACCGGCCCCGCTTGCGCTGTAGGTCTGACCGGTCGTCTGGTCGAAGTTCGCCAGGACGGCGGTCGACACCCCCGTGAGGACGACCCAGTCATGGGTCGCGTCGGGCTCGGCCGACTCGACCGAGTCGTGGGCCGACAGGGTGCCCGCCACCGAGGAGGCGCTCGCCACCGGCAGCCACTGCAGCGACGCCGACGACGCCGTTCCGATGGTCGACCCTTCGATGGCTGAGCCGAAGGGGTCGGTGGCCACCTGCGCCGTCACCGTGGCTGCCGACAAGGCGTTCGACGTCGAGTCGACGACCACCTCGGCGTTGTTGTTGCCGCCGGTCATGTACACCGTGAAGCTGAGCGAGGCTCCCGCGCCGATCGCCGTCTTGTTGGCCGGCATGGTGTTGTTCAGTGTTCCCAACCCGTTCAGCGCCGGGTTGGCCGGGTTGGCGAAGTGCGCCGCGGTATCCAGGTCGAACGAACCTGGCGTGCAATTCGACGACTGATTGGAGTCGGACTGCGTCGTCGAGGTGCAGATCACGTTGACACCGGGCAGGGTGGCCACACTCGACACGGCGTCGACGAACACGCTGGTCGTGCCAGTGTCGTGGATCGTCCAGTTCACGGCGTACGGATCGGTCCCGACGGCGAGGGCACCCCCGCCGTTGGTGAGCTGCGCCCCGACGACCGCCTCGGACGGCGTGGCGTCATAATTCCCGGCGACTCCGTCGCTCTCCTCGACCAGGTAGTGATTCCCGTCAGAGAACACGTCCGAACCTGCGAGCGCCGCACTTCCTCCACCGCCGTTTGTAACCGACATAGCGATCCCCGTAGGTGCCGCTCCGG